>JAEYQZ010000076.1 GCA_023409695.1 Methanobacteriota archaeon
CCAATAACTACACCGCTTATCAGGAAATCCTCAAAAACCATATCATCGAAGTCCTGTGTACGGTGAACATTACCTGGTTTTGGGTGGCCGCTGACTTCAAGAACCGATGAAATCTGTGCTATTTTTCCGATTAACTCTGAATCCATGTTAACTCCTCAATTATTTTTGTTTATTATTCTGTTTTTTTATATTTTACCCTTTAAAAACTCAGGTGCAAAATGAGAAATGATAAGATCTGCTCCTGCACGTTTAATAGATAATAATGATTCATATATAATCTCTTCAGTAATATATCCCGCTTCCATACCTGCTTTAATCATTGAATATTCACCACTTACCTGGTAAGCAGCAGTCGGCATTTTAAATTCTTCTTTAATTGTTTTTATCACATCAAGATAAGCTATAGCAGGTTTGACCATTAATATATCTGCACCTTCGATCATGTCAAGTTCTGCTTCCCTTAAAGCCTCATCAATATTTGCAGGGTTCATCTGATAAGTTTTTCTATCACCAAATGATGGTGCAGAACTTACAGCTTCCCTAAACGGTGCATAAAATGCTGAAGCATATTTTGCAGCATAAGACATTATAAGAGTATCATCATAGCCGTTTACATCAAGAGTCTCCCTTATTGCATCGACCCTGCCGTCCATCATATCAGAAGGAGCTACCATATCAGCACCAGCTTCAGCATGACTTAAAGCAATTTTAGATAGATACTCAATGGTCTCATCGTTTACTATCTCATCTTTCAGGATTATTCCGCAGTGCCCATGCGAAGTGTACTGGCACATACATACATCAGTTATAACGATTAAATCTGTCTCTTCCTTTAACCTGCGAACTGCCTTCTGAACAATTCCATCTTTCTCGTAAGCTGACGATCCTTTATCATCCTTTTTTTCAGGTATTCCAAAGATAAGAACTGATGATAGACCCAACTCTTCCAGTTTTTTTGCCTCTTCAATACCTGCATCCAGTGAATATCTGTACTGGCCAGGCATGGTGTCAACGTGCTCCTTTTCGTTATCTTTTAGACCTTCCTTAAAATACATTGGATAAATAAAATCTTCTGGGTTCAGTTTTGTCTCACTTAAAATATTTCTTATCTGAGGAGTTTTTCTCAGTCTTCGCATTCTTGTAATTGGGAATTGCATTTTAATCACTGTTATCATTAATTATAGTGAACAACTAGATATATTAAACCATTTAATTTTTAAAATAGCTTTATGTACTTTAAATATCAATTAAGTGATTAATTCGGCTTAAATTCATCAGTCAAATAAGTTAGATTATTCACTACTTAAAAATATTTATTAGTTTCTATTATTTATGAATATTGCATTAGGAATATAAACAATATATAGTGATTCCATACTCTTTCTTTAAAAAATGAGTAAATCAATACAAATAAATTACCCTAAATAAATAAAATAAGTTAGAACTAACTTTAATATAATCCAAATCATATATTTTTGGCAGAAATCAAATAAAAAACTAGTATAAATGTAAAACGGTTTTATAATGGGTGAAAATAACGAATTAAAATCAGTTAAAAGTGCTGTAGGTACCAAAGACGGCAAATCGATACATGGGATGTTCGAATTTTTAACTGAACTTGGCAAAGCTTTAATAGCAGCAGGGATTTCAGTAACGGCAGTGCAGTGCATTTTAGAAGATATTACAGAAGCATATAATGTTAAAGCTGAAATAATTGTATTTCCCACTGTTTTACTTATAAAACTTGGTAATGAAGAATCAGCGCCTTTAACTGCAGCTAACCAATTACCTGGTTCATTACCATTACATCAGGTTTCAGAACTTTATGAACTGATTTATCGGGCTGAAAAAGCCGAAATATCTCCAGTTGAAGGAAAAAAGCGTGTTAAAGAGATACTTTCACAAAAGCACCGTTTTGGTCCGATAGGCATATTAATTGGTTATATTTTATTTTCCATAGGTTTAGGAATGCTTTTACAGCCCACCCCACAGCAGTTAATTGCATCTGGAGGGGCGGGGGCAATTGTTGGGCTGCTATTAATTTTAGGTAGAAATAGCCCCAGAGTTGCACTTATATTGCCCGTATTCGCTTCATTAATGGTTTCGATCTTTATATTCTGGGGAATTAAGGAAGGGTTAATAGTGGGATCTATTGCTGTGTTAATTCCAGCTTTGGCCTATTTTTTACCAGGGGCGACATTTACAACAGGAATGTTCGAGCTTGCATCAGGAAATATAATTTCCGGCTCAAGCAGAGTTATTTATGGCGTTGCAGTTTTATTCCTGCTTCTTTTTGGAGTTTTAATGGGAATGCAGATAATAGGCTTGCCTCAAGAAGAAGTTATATCCACCATCCCATTTAACATATTTCAAGGATGGATATCCTTCTTTGGAGTCCTGATTTTTGCCGTTGGAATGTATTTTTTCATGTCCATACGTGACAGAGACCTGCCGTGGATACTGCTGGTCCTTTACATAGCTTTCTTTGGACAGCAGTTTGGAAACTATTTCATAGGTGGATTTTCAGGGGCTTTCTTTGGTTCTCTTCTTATGACAATCAGCGGAACTCTTGTAGGGCGTTCGCCAATACGAACTCCAAGCTTTGTATCAATATTGCCTGCATTCTGGGTTTTAGTGCCAGGATCTATAGGTTTTATCAGTATAGCATCACTTGTAGGTCAAAATTACTTTTCAGCCGTTAACAACCTTACAGCACTTGTAATGACTGTAGTTGCCATTTCATTGGGACTACTTGTGGGGGCAGCCATTGTCGAGCCTTTGAAATTAGGGAAAATTAAACCCAAATCACTGTGATCAGGTTATTTTAACAACTTACTTACCGATAAGTAGTTTTAATTCCAGTTATAAAATCTAAGATATAAACATGTAAAGATAATTCTTTTAAGTGATTATATGGATATAAATACCAAAAGAACCAATGATATCCTTCAAATATCAGTTAAAGGAAGGTTAGATGCATTTGGAGCGTTAAAATTAGATGATGCATTTAATAACATCCTTAAAAAGAAGGATATTCATATAATTATTGATATGAAGGATGTCCATTATTTAAGCAGTGCTGGTATCAGGGTCCTTCTTCAGGTAAATAAAAATCTTAAAAAAAGAGGTGGAGATCTCCATTTATGCAACGTAAATCAGTACCCCTCAGAAGTGCTGGAAATGACAGGATTAGATAATGTATTTTTAGTCCATTCTGGAAAAGAAAAAGCAATATCCCACATTACAGAGAAAATAGATAAAACAGAAATAAACTGGAACGAAGCACCATCCTATACTCAAAATAATATAGAATTAACTGTTTATAAATCATCACAGAAATCTGCCATTTTGAAGGCTGTTGGAGACATATCTAAAGTTCTATTTGCTCAATTAGAGCAAAAAGATATTTATTCTCGAAAATTTTCAGAAACTGAATATTCCATTGGTCTTGGAGCATTAGGAGCTGACATAAACGAATACATACAAATTCTCGGCGAAATGATTACCATCGGCGAGACCATGGTCTGGCTTCCAACAGATGGCCATGATACACCTGACTTTTTAACTCCATATAAAGATACGGGAAATGTGACTATTCATACTGGATTTAATGCAGCATTAGACGGCGATTTTAACGATATAATGCTTGTAAAGGCTAAAAATGGAGAAAGTTTTACTATAAGTGCCCTTTATGCTACAGTATTTAATATTGCACGTCAAACTCAACCCAATTTTAGCGGAGTTATAAGTATAGCCATGCAGGCAGATTTAGATGAATTTTACAGTTCAGGAGTTAAAATTGCGCCTATTAAAAAATTTGCACCTGAAAATCATGAGATGATAACCCACGAAGATAACTTTAAAGACTGGATGGATATAAACAATAAGTCTAAATATCATGGAGAAACAATGGTTAGCTTCGGTGTGGGCATGGATCTTAGTGGAAACATATCAACTTTAGAAAGAGAAGCTTTACACACATTGTTTTATTTAAATCCTGCAAATACTGGAGATAACGAACTAATTTTACATAACCATGCGGTTATTTTTAAATATATTCCCCTTAAAAAAACGTGTGATCTGGATAAAACAATTAAAAATATCATAGAGAATGGCAAATTTATAGATATGCGCCATCTGCTGGACAATACAAAAATTAAGCAGGCTGTTATTGGTGTTTCATACATCACAGATATTGTTTTTGAAAATGAGTAATTAGAAAGTTTTTAAATGATCCACATCTTATAAATAATTGAATTATTTAAAATGAAATATTTTCAAATTTTAATTTTTTTATTTCGCATCTTTGAATTATTTTAAATAATAAAAATAAAAAGTTAATATAAATGATATAAACTGAATAATTCATGTAAAACATTATTTAACTAAAAGAGGCCGAAATCATGGAAAATATAGAAGGACCTGAAAAGTATATCTGTTTTAAGCTTAACAAAGTGAGGCGTAAGATACATCGATACTATGAAAGCAAATTAGTCCCTTTTAATATCACCCCCGTTCAATTCTATGTGCTCAGTGCATTATGGGATAAAGATGAAATAAAATTTAAAGACCTGGCACGTAGATTAGATATGGACGGTTCTACCCTTACCGGAATACTTGATAGGATGGAAAAACGCGGATTTATAAATAGAAAAGAAGATCCAGATGACCGCAGGTCAATTCTTGTATGTTTAACCAATAAATCTATGGAAATTAGACCACAAATGATAGAAATTGCCCAGGATCTTGATCATGAATTCAGAAATAAAGTTCCAGATGAAGAATTCAGGATGCTTCTTAAAGTATTAGATAAATTATAGCTTAACAAAAAATTTATATACTTTTTTGAAATATTATTTGTATACAAATAATTTGTATAGGGTCAAAAAATATAAAAGTGAAAATACATTTTAAGTCTCAAAAAAGAAGAAGGATACTATTAAAGAGCATATATTAATAAAAAAGATATTTATGACTTTTAAAAGCTAATAAGGTGCCTAAATGTTAATTAAAGATATTGATCTTTCAAAAAATGTCCCAAGACAGACATTGTTAGATGCTTTGAAAGACGAAGCAGGAACTATACACATAACAGACATAATGGCAGCATTTGCCCATCTTAAAAAAGAATCCATCTATGTACATGCTAGTTACCGCGAAGAATTCGACAGAGCATATATTCAATCATTTTTAATGCGCATCAAGGAAATAAGAGATGATAAAAAATATTATGAAGGATCTATAAGCACAGATGAACTCCAAAAAGCTATTAAAATTTTAAAAGATCAGCAAAAGCAGGCAGAACTTGACCATAACCAGCACATGCATTTTTTCAAGATTTACCAGCTCACCACTCTCTACACCACATTTATACTTGATGAACCAGTGCATCCTGTAGGGATGCCGTTTCCAGGCGGTTTTAAAATCAAACAGGAAGATGGGGTATACTACTGTCCTGTAAAAGAGAATCAAAAAGATAATCCTGGAGCTGTTTGCGGGATTTGCATAGCCGAACAGGATCAAGATGTTTAAAGTTGAGTATAAAAATTTTTGGAGTTAAAATATGAAAGGAAAAGAGGAATCTTCCCTGGTGAAAGAAAAGATTAAAAATTATGCAGAAGAAATGGGAGTAGACGATATAGGTTTTGCTTCAGTCCAAAATTACAAAAGTCCTAATTCTATTCCTATAAAAGAACTCTTCCCCGAAGCTAAAACAATTGTAGTCTTAGCATTTCAACAAATCGACAACTGCGAAAGTGAAAATGACCAGTTCGCTTCAGTGGGCATTAAAATAGTAACTGAATTTTCACATTCATGCACTTATAAACTGGCCCGTTTTATAAAAAAACAGTTCAAAGCCCATGTAATGGCTGTACCTGGAGCAGGACCTGTAAATGTAGATAAAAATACAGGACTACCATCAGGATATGTTTCGCTGCGTCATGCTGCACTGGCGGCTGGCCTAGGAAACTTCGGCAGGAATAACTTATTAATTCATCCAGAAATGGGTTCAAAGGTGGTGTTCACGGCAATTGTCACAGACCTTGACATTGAATCAGATACACCTATTAAAGAAAGAATTTGCATAGACTGCGATATATGTGTAAATCAGTGCCCAGTTAATGCTTTGGATGAAGAAAACAAAACAAATATTGGAAAATGTGCTCTTAACAGTCAACCCTACGGAGTTCATGCTAATATGCGGTTCTGGACAGAATTTGCAGAAAGCAGCCCCGAAGAGCAAAAAAAGATGCTCCAAGACGAAAAGTTTAAGAAGTTATATCAAGCATTAGCCTTAGGTTCCCAATATGTTTGCTTTAACTGCACTAAAAATTGTCCTATAGGACAGTAAAAATTTTTTTTTAATTTTAGCACAGACTTTTACAATATAACTGATTACCGTGTTTACGCTTTATCAATCGGCATCATTATTTATTTTGAGTATTTAGCCATTTTTTCTGCTTCTTGAATGAGATTTACCAATTTTTTATCAAGAGATTGTGCAACAGTTGTAACATTGGGGTTGTTAAACTGTCCAAAGAGGGATGAAGGCTGATCAAAATCTATTCTAGTTAACTGATGGTCAGTTTCGTATACGAGCACCCTCAGGGGCGCATAAAGTCCTGCTCTAATATCATGATGAGTCATCTCAATTGCAGTTAGAGGATTTCCCAGGACATATTGCTTGGCCTTTCTGGGAGATTCAAGTATATTCAGAAGGTTTCCATGATCTAAAACTTCAAAAAGCATTAAATCCTCTTCTCCACTCATCTCTTTAAGACATTTTTCAATTATACTTGGATCATTTTCCTTAAATACAGATCTATCTAAATTGCCGAGTAATAGCTCAAATGTACAAGTGAAGGTGTCAAAATCAGCGTTTATATTCATGGATACATGAATTACTTCAATTTGATTTTCCATTTTAATACACCATTTATTAATTATTGGTTTAATATTATTTTATATTTTCATTATTCTTAGATTTAAATCCTAAAAACTGCTATTTTTTGTAAATAAGCTTATTTAATAGCTTTTTTTGGTAAATCTAAAATAATTTATTTTTTTGTAACTTTTTATCAGCATATGACTTATTACAATCAATTTTAACAGGTGCATAATAAATTTACATAGTTCAAATTCAATCAAACTTTCTTTCCTACCTATCGGTAGGCACCTTTATATACTATAAAACATACTACTATTTTTATGAGCTACCTACCGGTCGGATGTATATATTATGTTCATAAAAAGGGAGATGAATAAATGGTCAATGCCATAGAAGAAAAAACTACGAAAGAAAAAATATTTGAAGCTGCTATTGACCTATTTGCCAAAAAAGGGTTTGATGCAACACCTATGCGAGAGATAGCAGAAGCTGTAGGCATTAAAAAGGCATCGCTTTACAGCCACTACAAAAGCAAGAATGAAATAATGGATAGTATTTTCAAATACTTTAAAAAAGAATTAATGAAAATGAGGCCCCCAGAAGCCAGAAATCTAGAAAAAATAGATAAAATTACCCCTGAAGTTTTTCGTCAGAGGGCCAACCTTACCCTAAGCATTTTTAAAAATCCAAATATGGAAAAAATATTCAGAATTATCTCCAGCGAGCAGTTTCGAGATAAAAGGGCTAGAACAATTATTTTGGAATGCTTGATTCATGAACCATATTCTTTCTCAAAAAAAGTGTTAGAAATTATGGTTAGCAAAGGCATAATAAATGAAATAGATCCTGATGTTAAAGCTATGGAGTTTCAGTACTCCATATACACTTTATTTATGGAATATTTGCTTTTAAGAAGCGATAATTCAGATACAGGTAAAATTGAAGAACTTATCGAAAAACATTTAAATTACTTTGTAAACAGCCTGGAGAAAAAGTGATAAAATGAGCATAGTGACTAAAATAAAGGATAGATATGCAGCTTACAGGCTTGAAAATGTCAATAAGCTTGAAAATAGTGTAAACAAAATTAAAGGACATGTGACAGCATCATCATCCTCTCCAGAGAAGCTAATGCCAGATAAACTAAAAATAACCTTAAAAACACTTCCAAGACAGCTTTCAATAGCAAAAAATATGGAGTTAACAGTTAAATCAATTAAAAATAATCCAGAAAATCCAAAAATAGAAGCCAGTAATGATTTTATAGAACAATTTGAAAGTTATGCAGAATCAATTGGCATAAACAATATAGGATACATAAAGGTCCCTATCAACTTAATATTTAAAGATAAATCAATCCTTTTTGATAATGCAATCATCCTGATAATGGAAATGGATAAAAAGGCTGTTGATACGGCTCCAAGTCCTAAAACTCAAGAGATGAGCAATGTAACTTATGATGAGCTTGGTAAAAAAACCAACCAACTTGCAGGATTCTTAAGGGAAAACGGATTTGCTGCCCATGCCAGCCACCCTGCAGGAGGAGTTGTAATGTATCCCCACCTGGCCCAAAAAGCTGGTTTAGGGTATAGAGGAAAGCATGGAATGCTTATAACACCTGAATTTGGCCCAAGGCAGCGACTGTCTGCTATATTTACAAGTATTCAAAATTTACCTGTAAATACCGATAATAAACATTCATGGATCCCTGATTTTTGTGCAAAATGCAGCAAATGTATTAAAAAATGCCCTGGAAACGCAATTATTCAAGAAAAATCTTCTGAAACTGGAAAAACAAGGACAAGGATTGTGAATGATTTATGCAGTGGCTGTACTATCTGCATGAGCGAATGCAGTTTTAACAAGAGAAAATATAACCAAATTAAAGATAAGTTTGGAAAATCAAAAGAAATAATAGGTTAATAAAAATAAAATATTAATTATAAATAGGGAGGGGATAATTTGAAAAAGTATATCTTTGCATCTTTAATTATTTTAGCAGTTGTAGCTATTTCAGGATGTACTGGGCCAAATGCAACAGGATCGGGAAATGTAATAAACCAATCTCAAAATGTAAGCGGTTTTGACCAGGTTTCAGTTGATGGTTCAGGTACTTTGATTATAACTCAAGGAGATAAAGAATCCTTGACAATTGAAGCAGAAGACAATATCCTGCCAAATATTAAAACCAGCGTAAATAACAAAGTTTTAAACATCGGCTACAGCAACTATACTGTAGTACCTACCAAACCAGTTAAGTACTATTTAACAGTGAAAAACCTTAACTCCATCTCATATTCTGGAGGAGGGAAAATCCAGTCTAACTGTTTAAAAACCAATTCACTAACTATAAACACTAACGGTGCAGCTGAAGGTAATTTAACCAATTTAAACGTTAATACCCTTAAAATTATAATCACAGGAGCAGGTAAATTATTCCTGTCAGGTACTGCTAATACTCAAGATATCAGTATTTCTGGAGCAGGAGAATACAATGCTAATGGTTTAACCAGTAAAACAGTTACCATAACAATTAGCGGGGCAGGAAAAGGAACTGTTAAAGTATCCGACTCTTTAAAAGCCATAGTTAACGGTGCTGGAGACATATCTTACATCGGTAATCCACAAGTAACCAAACAGCTGAATGGTGCTGGAACTATAAAGCAGATTTCAGGTTAAATGAACTGAAAAGCAGTTTAATCACTTAAACTGTTTTATTTTTTAATTTTTAATTAAAAATAGTTACATTGGACTATAAAGGCCCAAATATCCATCAATTTTATATTATCTCTTTTAACGGATCGTCCACACCATAAGGCTTTTTACTGTAGTATCTTTTGGCGTGTTCCACTATTAAAGCGTGGTATTCCTGATACAAAGCCACATCCTTTGGTAAACTAGATTCAAATAAATTTTTCAATTCCATATATTTAATATTCTCATTTACAAGGCCCAAATGTATAAATATTCTTTTGGTGTAAGCATCTACAACAAATTGAGGTTGTTTATAAGCATAAAGGAGAATTGAATCAGCAGTTTCATTGCCAACACCTTTAACTCCCAGTAACTCTTTTCTTGTTGGGACCTTCCCATCACTTTCTATAAAAAATTCGGTTATTTCCCTGAGGTAAACTGCCTTCTGATTTAAAAATCCTGCACAGCGAATGGTTGATTTTAATGTTTCATCATCTAACTTCAATAATTTTTCAGGCTCGATTGCATTTAATTCATCGAGGTTGAATAATGCCATTTCTGCAGACAACCAGGATGTATTCTGTGTTAAAATTGCACCAATGATTATTTCATAGACTTGATTCCGCGTGGTGGGTAAGTCATAATTTTCGGGATGATAACCTCTGATAGCTCCTGTTTTGGTTGGGTTTGTCCCATCGTGGTTTATTAACGGCCACCAGCCCTGCGGGCCGTAAAGATCATAAAGTTTCTCGTAGATTTTAATTATCAGCTTATGCATTTTCTCACTCAAAATTGATTTAAAAAGAATTATTTATTTTAAATATATTTAGTTTTCATGAAATCATATATGGAAAAAATATAATTTATAACCATTTTAAATGTATTTTAGTTAAATTTAAATCTTAATAAACTCGTTCTATATTTCTAATTTAAAAAATATTCATAATTGAAAAAAATACCATTAAAAATCATTTTAAATGTATTTTAGTTAACTTTAAATCAAATATCATATTAAACTGTTAATTGAAACTTCACTTTGGTTAGAAATTCATCCAAAATGAAATCAATCAGGAGGAAAATAATCTATGCAATATCGAATGAGAAAACACCAGCTGAGCGAAGAAGAAATAACCAAACTCTTAACTAAACAACCTGTAGGTAATCTGGCAACAATAAATGAAAATGGATACCCATACGTGGTCCCTGTACATTTCACATACTATGAAGGCAAAATATACATCCACGGACTGCCAAAAGGACAGAAAATCAACAATATTACAGCAAATGAAAAAGTATGTTTTGAAACTTATTTCATGAAAGGTTTTATTCTTGATGAGAAACCATGTGATGTAAATACAGAATATGAAAGCGTTGTTATCATGGGGACCGCAGCAATTGTTGATGATTTTGATTTAAAAGAATCAGTACTAAATAAAATTGTGAAAAAATATACTCCCAATTTAGAAGGGATCAAGATGCCTGATAATGTGATAAGAGGTACAGGCATAATTGAAGTAACTATTGAAGAATGTACAGGTAAATATTATAAATAAGCATGACTCTCTAAAAAGTTTTATTTTTACATTTTCCAATTTAAGATCTAAACTGATTTTTCTTTTTTGGAAATTAAATTCTACTAATTTGCTCCAACTTACTATTTGAGACGCCAGCGGTAGCCGGCGGCGTTATGAAATAAATATTTAAAAACAGGCTGATGTTACGTGATTAAAATACTTAGAAATTTGATTTATCTAGTTAAACTGATGTCGTAAATTACAGATTATAGAGAATAAATAAAACACTCAAAAAACTAAGTTTTTTGGTGCGTCGGAGATTTCGATAGCATTCATAAAAAAATAATGTTAAAATAAGCATAAAACTACACAAATTAGATTAACTGCAGGAGAAATAGAATCTTTTTAGAGGATAAAAACTTAAAACTAGTTCAAAATTATATAGTTCAGATTTAG
>JAEYQZ010000142.1 GCA_023409695.1 Methanobacteriota archaeon
CTATGAAACCTTCTACTTTAGCGATTCCGTCTCCATCTCTTCCCATATCTTCTATTTTAACATCGTATTCTTCTCCTTCGTTTACAGGAGCAGAATTTCCTCTATTATCTCTTCCGTAATTATTTCCAAACAATTTTTCACGTCCTTATTATAGCCTGAAAACAGGCTTCAACAATCTTCTATTTTTAATACTATATAAAATAATGTATTTTAAAGAAAACTCTAAAGTTCTTGATTTTTGACAGTGTTTGAAAAGAAATTTTATATTTAATTTAAATTTAAAAAATAAAGTTACATATGCGTTACCTGCCTATAAAGTGAGGGAAAATACTGTTATTTTTGTAAAACAAGTTTGTAATCTCCTAATTTATCTTTAGATCCAGACTTAATTATAAAGATTAAATATAAGATCGTATAAATTGGAATATGAATATCATAAATTCAACTACATTTTTAAATATCTAATTAAACTACTTAATTTAACTTTAAGATTATTTTAAACCACTTTTTAAAGAAAATCCGGAGATAGAAATGATAGCAATTAAAGTTTTAAGATATGATCCAGCTAAAGACGAAAAGCCACATTATGAAACCTATGAAGTCGAGGAAACGGAAAAAATGAAAGTCCTCGACGCTTTAAACTACATTAACCATAAATATAATGCAGGTATAGCTTACAGGTGTTCATGCAGGGCTGGACAGTGCGGATCATGCGCTTTAAAGGTAAACGGCGAAGTTAAACTGGCATGCAAGGCTGAAGTAGAGAACAACGCAGTTATTGAACCCCTCGATTTCGACGTTTTAAAGGACCTGGTTGTAGATCGAAGTGAAATTGAAAATAAGATCAAAAAGATGAAACTTTCTTTAAGGGGAGAAGAAGTACCTCAAGACAGCGAAATGTGTCTTGAAATCTTAAAACCAGAGGAATATGAAGATTCAAAGAAATTGAGGGGATGTATAGAATGTTTCTCATGTCTATCTGCATGTCCTGTTGTAAATGAAACATCTGCTGAATATGCAGGCCCTTATTTCATGCGTGACATTTCTAAATTTGCCCTTGACCCACGTAATAAGGAAGAACGTGCTAAACTTGGCCTTGATGAAGGCCTTTACTGCTGTACCACCTGTGGAAAATGTGCAGAAGTATGTCCTAAGGAAATAAGCACTGTAGGTGGGGCAATTGAGAAGCTAAGGGAAATTGCATGCCGCGAAGGTGTCGGCCCGCTTCCAGCGCACAGGGAAGTAAGGAAATTAATTGAAAAAACCGGCAGATCAGTTGAACCGCTTGAAGAAGGATTTATTAAAGCAGTTTCTGGTAAAAATAAAGCTAAATCAAACATAGCTTTCTTTACAGGCTGTCTTGTAGACTACAGGCAGCAAGAAGTTGGATTTGCGCTGCTTAAAGTTTTAGAAAACAACAATGTAGATGTAATCGTGCCTGAAGATCAGGTGTGCTGCGGTTCCCCAATGATTAGAACTGGACAGACTGACATTGTAAAAGAGTTAGCTCAGAAAAATAAAGAAGTTTTCAAAGACTATGACACAATAATAACTGTATGTGCTGGATGTGGGGCAACTTTAAAGAAAGACTACCCAAAATACGGTGTTAACTTCAATGTGGTTGATATCAGCGAATTCCTGGCTGATAACTTGAATACTGAAGATATGAAGCCTTTAAATATGAAGGTAACTTACCACGACCCCTGCCATTTAAATAGAGTCCAGGAAATCAACAAAGAGCCCCGTGAAATTTTAAAGAAAATTAAAGGGCTTGAATTAGTGGAAATGGAAAAACCAAACCAGTGCTGCGGTGCTGGTGGCGGTGTACGTGCCGGAAAACCTGAAATTGCAGCAGAGTTAGGTAAGGAAAAGGCAGAAATGATTAAAAAACTCGGTGTCGATGCCGTTGTAACTATCTGTCCGTTCTGTCAGATCAATATCGATGCAGAACTTAAAAAAGAGGGCATTGATATTCCAGTATTGAACATTTTAAAACTTCTTGAAATGGCTTATGAAAAATAAGCCCTTCTATTAATTTTAGTGAGTATAAAAATATGATTTATGTAGTTTTTGTTGAGCCAGAATCTCCAGGAAATATAGGTTTCCTTGCAAGGACCATGAAAAATTTTGCGTTCAACGATCTGGTGCTTATTAATCCATGCGAATTAAAAAAAGAAGCTTATTATCAGGCGATGCATGCAAAAGATATTATATGGAATCATAAAGAGTACACTTCCCTTGAAAAATTCATTGAAGCTGAAAAAATAGATTTTACAGTTGGTACAACACGTATGGCTGGAGGGAGTTACAATGTTTCAAGGATTGCAGTTACTCCTGAGCAGTTTGCAGAATCATTAAATATAACTGGAAATATTGCCATAGTATTTGGGAGAGAAGGTAACGGTCTCTATAATGAGGAGATAGCCCTCTGTGATGTGATTGTAACTATTCCTACAAACGATGAATATCCAGTACTAAACATTTCCCACGCTGCAGCGATTGTACTGTACGAATTATTTAAAAAGGAAAAGAATTATCCTAGGGAAGAACTTGAAATAGCTTTAAAATCTGAAAAAGAGCTTTTAATTGAGGAAATGGATGATTTAATTAAATACACTGGTTACCCGGAACATAAAATGAAAACAGCGTCTACAGTTTTTAAAAATATTATTGGTAGAGCTTTTATCTCTGGAAGAGAAGCACACACCTTGATAGGGACTTTAAGGAGAATAAGGCTGAAGTTAAAAGAATAATGTGGAGGAACTAAATGGCATTATTTGGGTTGAGTCCATTTGATATTATTGGGATACTGGTAATAGTTTTACTTATTTTTCTAATTCCGTGGATTGTAAGGATAAGAGCATTATCCAGCGTTAACAAGGCTGCACTTGAATTAGAGGGTATGGTTCATGAATTGAAGGATTTTCTTATTGAAATATCTAAAGAAAAAGGAAAGCCTATTCTTGATCCTTCAGATAAAATTGAGGGATTTATGGAATTCTTTGTAGTTCCTCCTGTAGATCTTGACCCTAACGGGCTTGTAAGAAAGTTTGAGAAAATCCTGGATCTAAGTGAAGACAGATTTAAACAGATGGTAAAGGAAGTAGCCCCTTTAGCCGACGAAGAAACCAAAGCAAATATTGTGATGACTTTAAAAGCCACACTGGCTATTAACGATGTTGCAAAACAGGTAAGACACAATCTAGAGCTTGGAAGAAAAGGAAATTTACAGATACTGCTGATGCTTCAAATGAGCATTCCTCTAATTATGAGGGTTGTAAAAGCTCAATTTGAAGGTGCAAAAACATTCTCTGAAGGAAAACCTGTTGGAGACGGTGCGGGTCCAATAGTTGCAGGTCTGCTAATGAAAGATTATAAAAATGAGTACATAACTGAGATTGAAGACATGTTCGTTGCTAAAAAGAGGATGGAAGAACGTGATCTGGTTATAGCTCGCGCAAAAGGTCCTGGAGCCCGAGTTGGAAGGGTTGGAAAGGCTGTTAGATCTATTCTTGAAAAAGAAAGCATAGATAAAATAATAACAGTAGATGCGGCAGCTAAACTTGAAGGAGAAGAAACAGGAAAAGTGGCACGAGGTATTGGAGTTGCAATTGGCGGCCCAGGAGTAGATAAATGGGCTATTGAAGAAGAAATTGTTAAAAGAAACATTGAACTTGATGCTGTTATTGTGAAAATGAGTCCTGAAGAGGCTATAAGCAATATGAACAAGAAGATCGCAGATGCTTCAGTTGAAGCATTTGAATTAGTGCAGAAATTAATTTATAATTCTCCTGATGATGCCAATATTCTTGTAGTTGGAGTTGGAAACAGCTGTGGAATTAAAAATATATTGGATGACATATCAGAAATAGAAGTTAAAAAGGAAGAAGCCCCCGAACATTAAATGTTTAGGGCCACGAAATTATAAATTTCGTAAGGCCCTCAAAAACTAAAAGTTTTTGGGGTATGTGAAAATTGAAACATGCAAAAAATCATAGATTTTTTGCTGCATCGAAATTATAAATTTCGATAGATTTTCACTGTTGAAAATCATAGATTTTTAAACACCAAAAATCGAAGCTGACAAAAATCGAAGATTTTGACAGATTTTTGAGTGATGAAATAGATAAAAAGAGGACAAGCGCAGTTATTTAAGGAGATAATTATATTGCATACAGGTTGTAGATCTCTTTATAATCTAGATCTACAAATACACTATTATCTTTAATCTAATAAATTGAATTTAAACGTTTTA
>JAEYQZ010000148.1 GCA_023409695.1 Methanobacteriota archaeon
GAATACTTGGGATATATTAAGTAACAAACTTTTTATAGTGTTCTTTCTATTAGGAATAATAATATTAATATAGTAAGTAATAACATACTATCATAACATGAAAATAGTGTTATGTGTTTGCATAATAAGTGCTGGTGAAGTGATTAATAAAGTTCAGATGGGTTTTTAGATCAGGCCTATCTTTTGAGATTTTATCCATTGCGCTGCCTAACTTTACTGTGCTTATTTCAACGAATAACTATTTTCTAAAGTAATTATTGAACATACGGAGGTGGAATAATTAGAAAAAAAATAACAACAGCAGTTTTAATGGTATTTATGGTACTTTCAGTATGTAGTATAGCTACAGCACAAATGTACGATCCAAACTCTGCCAATAATGAAGCAACTGCTTCGGTTTTAGCTGATCCTCCATTAGAGCCAGTTACAGGAAACATAACTATCGGAGGCAATGCATCAGTACTTAGTCCACATCAAGACCCAGTTCAATCTCAAGCTCAATCCCAGTCCCAAACTTCAACAATCGTAAATAACAACAGTTTATCAAATATCAACGCTAACGGTGCAGCTAGTAGCTCTTCTTCAATCAACAATAATGTTGTAAGAAACACCAACACATTTAACCCGGTTATAATTTCAACCAATTCAAACAGTATAAGTGGGATAACTATCAGGTCAGTTAATACTAATATTTAAAAACAGGTAGGATATCAAAGTAATTTAGAATATTAAAGAAATTTAATATGTATTTTTTTATTTTTATCTCTTTTTAGATAGGACATAAGAAATTAAAGCTTTAATTTATTTATAAGTATATTAAATGAATTTTTAAACTATTCGTATAAAATACAGCTTAAAATCAGTATTTATTTAAAAAATAAATTTTTATTTCTTTTTAAACTAAAATTAATTTTAATAGTGTATATATAAGATAAATTATGTTTAATTTCATCTTTCTGCATGTATGATCATATTTATATATGGGGATTTAATAATATATGATCATATGGATGAAATTTATGAAATGATTATTTGAAGCTTAAAATATTTGCTAATTAATAACCCTTGGTGCGTTATTTGTTTTTTTAGTCATATATGAAAACTAAGGAGGTGAAAAAATTAGAATACAAACAGATTACACTAATATGGGCAGTTTAATAACAATAATCTTACTTTTGACTGTTATTTTCGCAGTATTATCTGTAACAGATGATGTTTCTGCCAGTTCATCAGTTATTTACGTGAATGGTTCATCTGGAAGTGATAATAATGATGGTTCCACGTGGCTACTTGCAAAAAAATCAATTAAAAATGCTACAAAAACTGTAACAAACGGTGGAACAGTAAACATTGCAAATGGATTATATACGGGGGTAAACAACACCAAAATTATTATTGACAAGGATATAACAATAAGGGGGCAAAGTAAAAGTGGCACTATTATAAATGGAACTAACAATGCATGGATATTTAAGATTTCAAAGGGTAAAAATGTTGTAATTCAGAATTTAACCCTTGCAAATGGATATAGATTTGTAACTGAACATGATGAAAATAGTGATGAGATATATGATAGTGATGGCGGTGCCATTATCAATAAGGGTATTTTAACAGTTGAAAATAGTAATTTCATAGGCAATACTGCAAGTGATGGTGGTGCTATATTTAATTGGGGTTCCTTGACTGTAAAGGGCAGTACTTTCACAGGTAACATGGCAGAGGTTTGCGGCGGCGCTATTTGTGCTGTAGGCGATTCTACTATTATTGACAGTATCTTCACAAAGAACACTGCTACCTATGGTGGTGCTATTAATAATGAAGCTGATTTAACTTTAAAAAACTGTATTTTCACAGATAATCATGCATCTGCTGGTGGTGCTATCCTAAATTATGAGGATTACGGTGTTTTAGATATGGTGGGCAATGTCTTCAATGATAACACTGCAAATTATGGTGACAATATATGGACTGTAACAGAATTTAATGATGGAGATGATATTCCTGATCCTGCAGACACAAATCAAAATCCAGAACCCACAGTAAAAGCGGCCAGTAAAACAACCGGAATGAAGTCAACAGGAATACCAATGGCAGGATTTGTAGTGGCAGTTCTGATGGTTTTAAGTGGTTTAACCATACCGAGAAAAAAATAAACTCACTATTTATTCTTTTTTTAAATCCATAGCTTTAATTTTAAATTAAATTTTCATGTACTAAAAGACTTTTTTTAGTAATAAACTCAATAAATTGAGATTCATTCATTTTCTACTTGTATTTTTAATTCTATAAAGGATAAATAGTACGGAATATAAAAACAGTATAAATGAAAAAAATAATCTGTAAATTTTGTTATTTATTTAATTAGAGGAAAAACTATGAAAGTTCTCTGTATAACTGAAGAATCACTTTTCCGTCCAGAAGCAGTAAGATGGCGGGAAAGAATGAGTCTTCTTGAACCGTTAGGCGATGCGCTGGTTATTTTGCCGTGCAGTATGAAAAAACCTTATTCATCATCTCGATCTCATGCCATATTTATGAGGGCAACAAAGGGCATACAGGAAGTCATACTGACCTCCCCGTTTGGAGTTTGCCCTCGTGAAGTGGAAAAAATATATCCGATACAAGCATATGACACTTCAACAACAGGGGAATGGTCCCATGAAGAAATTAAAGTTGTTGGGGAGTGCTTAAGGGATTATGTTGGTGAAAAAGAAGTTATAGCACATGTTGAAGGTGGTTACAAGCAAGTTTGTGAAGAATATCTGGATAATGCAGTTTATACCTCAACTGGTCAAACTACATCGGCAGAGTCCATGAACAATCTTAAAATGGAAGTTAAAAAACACCCCAAACTTAAAGGAAGGGCTAAAACACTTCATCAACTCAGATCAATTGCAAGATATCAATTTAACAGTAAAAAAGCGGATTGTTTGATACCTGAAGATGTTAAAACCCGTGGAAGATTTGATAAACGAATATTTAAAGATGGAAAACAAATCGCTACACTGCATTTTAGTAATGGATTATATTCCCTGAATTTAGAAGGTGGGAAAATTCTGCAGGACATCCATAAAAAATGGGTTAAAATTAACTTTGAGCTTAAAACAAATACTCTGTTTTCTCCAGGAGTAACTGAAGCTGATTCAGATATTGTTCCTGGCGATGAAGTGGTAGTTTTAAAAGATGATGAAGTTGTAGCAGTTGGAAAGGCTATTTTAAGTGGGGAAGAAATGGAAAGGGCCGTTAAAGGTGTGGCAGTGAAAATAAGGCATAGAGAAAAATAACCCTCAAACTCGATGTGTTTGGCGATGTAAAAATCTTCGATTTTTACGGCCGTAAAACTTTTAGTTTTGCTTGCATCGAAAATTAAAATCTTAGATTGACTGCAAAAAATTATAAATAACTATAAATGCAATAAATAAAAACATTAAGAACACCCTATTTTTAGATATTATTGAAAAATTTACTGAAATAGGAACAAAATAAACGAAAACAAGTTTAACTGTTTAAAAATGAACATAAATTATTTATGTATTTGAGGAGATATCATGGCAGATGAATTAGTTGAAAAGATAAAAGAGGCAGTTTCAGTAGTAGCTGACCCTCATATGGGTATTAGTATAGTTGAAATGGGAATTCTCCAGGACATTCAAATAGAAAAAAATGGAACTACCGTTGCAAAACTTACAATTAGGCCAACAAACCCTGGCTGTATGAGTGCAGCAAACATTGCAATGAATGCAAA
>JAEYQZ010000189.1 GCA_023409695.1 Methanobacteriota archaeon
GATAATGGGATAATCGCGTTAAAGGGTTGATAATTTGAATAAAATTACAAATAACGAGAAGGGGATCTATGCCCATTTAGAAATCAATGATACTGTCCTTGATATTGTGAATCACCCTGCATTTCAAGGTTTTGGCCAGCATATCTTGCCGTGGGATAACAGCACTGATTATTATGATACTCCTCTAAATAATGTTAACTCGCTTTTACCTTATCACAACCATGTGAACCCAAAAATAGTAGTGGAATCAATTAATCACATGATTGACGAAGTGAGTAAGGATAAAACCATATTTTACGGCTTTTACACTCGAGAGCAAAAACAGGAGGATCCCACTAAAGAGTTCACTGGTCTTTTCTTCTTTCGAGGAGAACCTGGAGCGCCTTTTGCCGTTGTGTGCCCTGGAGGTGCATTCGAATATGTCGGTTCATTCCATGAAGGCTTTCCATACGCTTTGGAGTTGAGCAAAAAGGGATATAATGTTTTTATCTTGAGGTACCGGATTGGAAGCGAGTTAAGGGCTACCGAAGACCTGGCTGCAGCTTTATCTTATATTTTTGAGAATGCAGATATATTAGAATTCAGCAGGGAAGATTACTCTTTATGGGGTAGCTCAGCGGGTGCAAGGCTGGCAGCAAGTATTGGTTCATATGGAACTGCCCGCTTTGGAGGCAGTGATCTTCCAAAACCTTGTATTGTTGTTATGGCATATACTGCCCATCCTGACTTTTCTGGAGATGATCCTCCGACATTTGTAATGGTAAGTGAGGATGATACTATTGTCGATGTGACAGCAGTTGAAAGGCGTGTTGAGGCCCTGAAAAATGCTGAAATTGAAGTTGAATACCATAAATATAATGGCATCGGTCATGGTTTTGGACTTGGTATTGGTACAGAGGCTGAAGGGTGGATTGAAAATGCTGTTCGGTTTTGGGAAAAGCATTTATCTAAAAATAAGGAAATTTAAGGTGAATATGTGGCTAAAACAAAATAAATGTTAAAGGATAACTGCCCAAAAGATTTTAATTTCTTAAAGAAGGAGAAAAAGGAATTAAAGAAGCTGTAAAAATAACATTAAATATTTAGAAGATATAAATGATGATATTATTATTCCTTTTTTCTGGGATTGGATAAAATTATGATAATTTAAGATATTTAATAGAATTTCGTTTAACTCGACTTGTTTCGACTACGTAGTAATTATTAGTAAAGTTAAAACCATCCTAATTTATAAAAAATATACGCAACAACAAACATTGCTATAAAATTTAATGCAGTTACCTGCCATAGAAGAGCATGCCACGGTACATCAATAAGATTCATACCCAATAGTCCACCTACAACTTGTGGAATTATAACTACGGCTGTTAAAACAGCAATTACTTTCATTGCTCTGTTCATACCATAAGATACGGTATTAACATGCAAATCAATAATATTAACAATATTTTCATGTATATTACTGGCATTTTCACTAAAATAGTCAGCTTCATCATAAATTGTTGTAAACATGCTCTTAATTTTCTTTGAATCATGAATTACCTTCTTATTTTTAATGATGTTGAGAGCTTCAGTTAAGTGGAAAAGCGTAGACGCAATTATGTTTATTTCTCGTTTTAAATGGAAAATCATTTTCAGAAAATTAGAAGGCATTTGATCGCTGGGTATAATCTGTAAATTAAAAGTTAAAGCTTCAAGATCAATGAGAATAGTATCAAAACTATCATTTATATAATCTAAAAGATTATAAAGAACACGAATCGCTAGAAAATCCTCTAGATATTGATTTTTTAGTGTTCTTTCATAAATATCTTTGAAGACATTATCTTGTTTTTTAGAAATGGTAATGATTTTCCCCGGTCTGTAAATGATAATAATGCCCATATATGAAATAGAAGGTAAAACAGCTCCTTCTAGCGAAAATGTAGATCTTTCAGGTTTCTTAACAAATATAAGCCATTCATCTTCTATAAACTCAATTCGAGGAGTTGAATATCTGAGTAACTTACTTTTAAAGTAAACCTCCGAAATATCAAAAATTGCTGATAACTTGCTAATATCTTCCTTTGATAAATTGGATATATCAAACCATGCTTCAATATCTGGATCCTGGATATAAGTCTGCAATTCTTCAAGAGTAATATTATTAATCTTATTTTCCAATTCTCCAATTACGCCATTGATTTGTAGTTTGGGCACTTCTTTTTTAAGATGTTCATCAGTTATGGTTTTAATACTGGTACGTCTTTCATAAGTTCTTCCTCCAACTGCAAATACACGAAAAATACGGGAGACCCTTAGTATAGGGGAAATGCGGAAAATTGCATAACCTGCTACAGGTAAAAATTCAAGTAGAGGTAAGGTTATTATTAAAAGATCGATTAAATGCCATCGATTTAAAAAATGTGATGTTCTATCCGGTGAAAGGTAAAATTTAAGGAAATATTCCATGACAAATATTGAAATAATAACTGTATCTGTTGCACTTAAAAAATCAATTATTGATTGGGAAACATTAGGAATAATTAAAGGGATTAAAACTACAGGGACCATTGATATACCTAGGAAAATCATTAAATTATCAGACAAAACCTGATCTACAATTATTTTCCATCTTTCCTTTTTACGTTCATTATCCTTTTTTAAAAAGGGATTTATTGAATAATCGCTGATATTATCCTTTCTTTTTTTATCCAAAGTCTTTTCTCCTAATTATATATAAAGGGAATCAACTACTAAAAACATTGAATTTTGGATTAAAAATAAAATCGCTATAATTAAAGTCAATATATAATGGGGATTTTTAATGGGTTAAAATTCCATTAAATCCTATTTTTTAGCTAATTCATCATTTAAATATGTATTATTGCGTTTTTAGGCTAATTTAAGTGAAAATTGGTTAAAAAATTTTAAAAACTTTTTATATGATCTGATCGTTAATAGTAATAATAATTTATAAATCATTAATAATATTTTTAAAGTATAATATCTAAAATATAACCCAAAGCAGTTAAAAATTAATCTATTAAAATAACCATTTCAAGAAATAATTGCCATTAATAAGTTATTTGTAGACAACTGATCATTGAAAACAGTATAAAAGAAAATTGAGTTAATCTAGAAAGCAAATATTAAAAAGTACTTATTCTGCTTTGAATAACCATAGAAAAAATCTGAAACTTTGTCGAGCATTAGATTTGTCTTATGATTTATTATTTCTTGAAAATTTAAAGATTGCAACCGATATGGTGGTGATTTGATATTTATTAGTCAAATTATCAAAAAAGATGTGTTTGACATTAATGGAAAAAAGATTGGAATAATCAAAGATTTCGTAGTATCTAGAAATGAAACTTATCCTACAATAAAAGCAATGACCATAGATATTTCTAAAAAAGAGGAAAAAACTGTAACTTGGGATAGTATAGAAAATTTAGGAAATAAAATAAAACTTAACTCAGAGTTAAAAAGCATACAAAATTATCAGATTAAAAAGGATGATATAAATCTCATGAATATCCTCGATATTCAAATAATAGATTCCAATGGCAAAAAAATAGGTAGAGTAAACGATATTGAATTATCGCCCATTGATGGGAATTATCAGGTAATAGGTTTGGGTATTGGACTTGGGGGCATAACAAGGAGATTGGGTATTGAAAACATACTTAAAGACCTGAGAATTAAAATTCCTGGAGAATACATAACATGGAA
Source organism: Methanobacteriota archaeon (assembly GCA_023409695.1). Taxonomy (GTDB): domain Archaea; phylum Methanobacteriota; class Methanobacteria; order Methanobacteriales; family Methanobacteriaceae; genus Methanobacterium_D. Next base: position 3,715 of record JAEYQZ010000189.1, read on the forward strand.
AGATGTTGATATCTCTGGAAGTGATCAATACAATTTAACACTCAAAGTGGCAGATTCAGAATTAAAAAAACTTCATCCTTCGGACATAGCTGAAATTATTAAAGAATTAAAAGATAAAGATTTGGCCACTATTATAAATTCACTTGATGAAGATATTGCGGCAAGTGTTCTTGAAGAAATCTCATCAGATAGACAAATTTGCTTACTGGACGGGATGGATAATAAGAAAACCGCCAGTATTTTAAATAAGATGTCTCCGGACAGCGCTACTGATTTATTTGGATGTCTTTCTAAGGATAAATCCAATGAATTGCTTGATTTAATGGATCCAGATGAAGCCAGTGACATAAGGAAGCTGCTCATTTATCCTCCAGATACGGCAGGGGGGATAATGACTACTGAATTTGCAGTTGTTAATGAAGAATATACAACCTTGGAGGTTTTAGATTATCTTAGAAATATAGTTAAAGAGGTTAAGTTCATTTATTATGTTTATCTGGTTTCTAACGGGATATTAATGGGGATTGCATCATTAAAAGATATTATTTTTGCAGAGCCCACCAAAAAAGTCAATGAATTTATGACCTACGATTTAATTACGGTTGGTGAACTGGATAATCAAAATGATGTTGCTAAAAAAATTGCTAAGTATAATTTACTGGCAATTCCGGTAATTAATGATAAAAAGGAACTTAAAGGCATTGTAACTGTTGATGATGTTTTAGATATAAGTTTAAAATCTCAAAATGAATGGTAAAATTTCAAAAGTTGGTTAAATAAAGAATTCAAAATATTAGGAGATTTTAATGGACTTTAAGCTCATCTTTAGAATTTTTAGAGGTCCAACTTTAACCAGATTACTTCTTCTACTTTCAGTAATAGGCCCTGGGATCATTACAGCAGTTATAGATAATGATGCGGGAGGTATTGCCACTTATTCTCTTGCAGGATCTAATTTTGGTTACTTGACATTATGGGTTTTTATACCTATGATAATTGCGTTGGCTGTAATCCAGGAAATGAATGTTCGAATGGGAGTTGTTTCTAAAAAAGGACTTGAAAGCTTAATTCGTGAAAAAACAGGAGTCAGAACTGCATTTTTTATAGTAATAGCTCTTTTAGCTGCTAATTTGGGCAATATAATGGCTGAATTTTTAGGTATTGCTGCAAGTTGTGAAATTTTCGGAATTCCTATAATTATAGCAATTCCCTTAGCTGGCCTTTTTGTTTGGGTTATGGTGGTTAAGGGAAATTATAGAATAGTCGAAAAAATATTTCTTGGAGCTGCTGTTCTCTTTTTCTCTTATATTATAGTAGCAATTATAGCACAACCTAATTGGGATATTGCAGTTAAAGATTCGTTAATACCACAAGTAACATTAAGTACAGCATACATTGCAATAATTATAGGCCTTATTGGTACAACTATTACTCCTTGGATGCAGTTTTATCTTCAAGCGTCAGTCGTGGAGAAAAAAATTCCAGTTAAAGATTTAAAATATTCAAAGATTGATGCAGTCACAGGAGCTGTAGCCGTTAATGTATTTGCATTTTTTATTGT
>JAEYQZ010000175.1 GCA_023409695.1 Methanobacteriota archaeon
CTCGAATTTCAGTCCGTAAAATATTAATTTTTCTCATAATTTCTGAATTTTCTTCATTGCCTATACTTATACCCCTACTTGTAAAAAGTTCATTTTGAACGTGTCTAATTTCATTTTCTAAATTATCAATTTCTTTTTCTAAATCCGAACATTTAGGCATATTAGCCTGCATAGCATCCATCTCCTTATCTTTAAATATATTAATAATATACTGTATATTTTTATTATTAATCGGTATTAAATGTAACTCTGAATAAAACTGTTACTTTTCAAAAGCTCTAGCTCAAGGAGCTTAAAATAGAATACCATATTTAAAACTGGTGCCTTTGGAGTATGATTGATAAGAGTGGTTTTAAACTTAACAGGGTAATTTCGCCTGAAACTAAATATATGCACATTATGGAAGCGATCCAGGAAGCTGAGCTTAGATTCTTGCTGGCGAGTTTGAAAGGTGAAACTTTTCATGTTTCTGGGAAGGGGCAGTCTAAAATTTCAAGCAAACGCTGGGAAGATTAAATTAAAATAGGGCAAATGAGTTCTATTGAATATATCAAAATTTAAATTCTTTTTAGGTCTTCATTTTTATAAAATCAAACTTATAATTTATAAACCAAAATTAGCGTTAGCTGTAATAAATAAATGCCAAAATAATAATTACAATTCCACCTAAAAGTACGCCTATATATTTTGGATACTCCATACTTGAATCATTGATTAAGTATTTATCAGGTGAATCTTTTCTCTTTCCAGTTCCGATTGATATTAAAAAATATAAAGCTATGAAAACAGCGAGTATTCCAAATATTAAAAGATCCTTTTGCATAATAACTTTTTTCTAAATAGACTATAAAAAACTAACTCCACAAACACCACGACCAAAAAATCCATGTATACCCATTAAAAAAATATCTGAGACTATCCAGTTATACTATTTTTAACTTAATATCGTCTGCATAAATAGTTTTAAACTGAATTTTTTTAGAGGTTCCTAAACGAACTCAAAAGCTCATTTACCTCTTCTTCACTTACATCAGACCAGTGCTGGTAGGCATCGGCTACAGCAAATGCCCATTCACTTCTAAGATTTGCACAGTATACCTCTTCAACATTCGGAAGCACGAATTCTACAGCTTCCAGGTGAGCTGTCGGCACTGCAACGATTATTCTATTTGCACCTGCCTTCTTCAGGGCTTCTACAGCGACTAGCATCGTAAAACCAGATGCAATTCCGTCATCCACCAGTATAGCCGGGCGGCCGGCTGCTTGAATAGGAGGTTTTCCTCCCCTAAATTCAGCGACTCTTTTATTAACCTTACTGCGTGTTTTCTCAATTCCTTCCTGAACAACTTTCTCATTAAGTCCAAGGCGCGATGCCATATCTTCATTTAAACGAACAGTACCGTCAAAAGCTACTGCACCGTAACCTGCTTCAGTATTCCATGGAAGCGTGATTTTACTTACAACTGCAATATCCAGTGGAAGTTGAAGTTCAGCAGCTACTACTGCCCCAACTGGAACTCCACCAGCAGGAATTGCAAAAACTACAGCTTCAGTATTTTTATACTGCATTAGCATTTCTGAAAGAACTTCCCCTGCATGCTCTCGGCTGCGGAAAACTGCAGTCCGATTTCTAAATTCTGGAATGTCAAAAAAATTATCCTCTAAATGAATTACCATAAAAACACTCTCCAGCCATTTTAATGAAATATTTTATTATTAAGATAATTTTAATCCATTAATTTTTGAAACCATACCATTTAAATCATTATATGGATATCCGTGAAATTATGAGTTCCTTAATTAATATTTCATTTAATTTTATTTATTTCTTACTAAAAATAGATTTTGTATTAATAATATCGATGGTTATCCTCTAAAAATTAGCCAGATATTTTGTTATTTTTGAAATATTTCAAGAGATATCGCAATTCCAGTTGCATTATTGTAAAATATAGATGCCAGTATTCCCACTACTTTCCCATTTTGAATTATAGGGGATCCGCTGTCACCAGGAAGAGGAAGTGTTTGGAATGAAAATGAAAGGTAGTGATATGTCTTTCCAAGCGTCATGATGTTACAAGGGTTCCTAAATTCACCTTTAAGTGCATATGCTGGCCCTATCTCCGGTTTATAGATATTTGAAAATTCCAGCGAAGAATCCTGAGCATGGATTTCTGCTATTGCAAGGTCATAGTTAACCAGTATCTCAATTACTTTAGCTTTAAACCCATTTATTTTTAAATTATCGCCAAAATTGCAATTTCCGACCCTTAAAACATGATAAGCAGTTAAAATACAGTTTTTATTTTTATATTTTACAACTGCACCAATAACTCCCTCTTTATTGTTGCATATTAAGGTCCCGCCTGCCTTTACTTTTTGAGTTTTCATTTTAGCACGTTATTTTGCTGTATATAATAATTAGTATTAATCCTTTAAATAATACAAAAAATAAAAAATACAAAAATTAAAGCAGCTAATCAACGAAATGGATACAATACTGTTTTATATAATAAAATAAGCGTTCAAATCCAATTATAACTCAATAATGTAATTATATGTAATTCAATATCAAAATATAAAATTTAAAATAGTTGTTACATAAAATCAAATAGTAATATTTAAATTGGTGGTAATCAAACATTCATAAAACGTTGTTATTCATAATAGGTTTTAATAATATACAAAATATTTGCATTATAATCTGTGGAGGAAGTAAAAGATGGCTGGTCCAGAATCAAAGGCACATAAATCAAATACGTCATCATGGGAAAAGAATTTGCTAAGGGGGATGAGGGCATTCCTTTTAATCGCAGGTATTTACATTTTGGTATTTGGCGGTGTAAACGGCTCCGAAAGAATCTTTGGATTACTTATTCTTGTAGCACTTTTTATAATTCATACCCCTGCGCTTTTTACACGCGGCAGGATACGGGCAATCCCTGTGGAAATTGAAATATTGCTCTTATTTATGGTATTATTTGAGCTTGTTGGTGGTGATGCCCTTGGGCTTTATGTAAGCATTCCACATTA
>JAEYQZ010000141.1 GCA_023409695.1 Methanobacteriota archaeon
GTAATGCTATTTTTAACTTTTTTTACATTAATTTAAAATTGACAGATTTAAACTGAAATGAAAAATAATTTTTTTATAGGAGGCAGTTCAGGAAATGAATGCAATAGAAACTGTTAATCTCACTAAAAAGTTCGGAAACTTTACAGCTGTAGACAGTGTGAATTTACAGGTAGAAGAAGGCGAAATATTCGGACTATTAGGTCCTAATGGCGCGGGAAAAAGCACAACTATTTCAATGCTGTGCACAATTTTAAAACCAACCTCAGGGACAGCAAAAGTCAATGATTACGACGTTATACAAGAATCAAGTGGTGTACGAAAGTCTATTGGCATTGTATTCCAGGATCCAAGCATAGATGACAGGCTTACAGGTAGAGAAAACATGGAAATGCATGCAGATCTGTATGATGTACCTCGTGATGTCATGCATTCAAGAATAGATGACGTCTTGAAACTTGTAGAACTGGAAGATCGAGCATCAAATTTTGTCAGCGCATACTCTGGAGGTATGCGACGCAGACTTGAAATTGCAAGAAGTCTTGTCCACCACCCCAAAGTGTTATTTCTTGATGAACCTACAATTGGCCTTGATCCACAGAGCCGTGACCATATATGGGACTATATAAAAGATTTAAAGAAAAGAGAAAACATCACAATTATTCTTACTACTCATTACATGGAAGAGGCAGATAAACTCTGCGACAGAATTGCCATTATGGATCAAAGCAAGATTATTGCTCTAGATACTCCTGAAAATCTTAAAAAATGTTTAAAAAATGGAACAATTATCATCAAAACTAAAAACAACACACTATTTGCCTCCAAACTCGCTGAAACCGAACTTGTAGAGAAGATCACAGAAGCAGGAAGAGAATTAAATTTAAGCGTGGAAAATCCTCATACAATCCTGCCGCGTATTGTAGAGCTGGGAGTATCTACAGGAATATATATAGAAAGTATCTCCATACGTGAACCAGATATGGATGATGTATTCATCCACTATACTGGTCATGAAATCAGAGAATCCAATGATATGGAACTTACAGGCATGCTCGCCATAAAAAGGAGGGAACTAAAATAAGCGAACTCCGAGGCATTTATACTTTATGGCGGCGCGAAATAAAACGGTTCCTGCGAGACCGTTCACGGCTGATAAGTTCTATTGTCGCCCCAATACTCTGGCTTGTAATCTTCGGCTCTGGTTTAGGGCTTTCCCTGATACCTGGTTTCAATTATCAGCAATTTCTGTTGCCAGGAATTATTGCTCAAGCCCTACTCTTTACAGCCATGTTTCTAGCCATATCTGTAATCTGGGATCGGCAGTTTGGCTTTATGAAAGAAATTCTGGTAGCGCCAGTAAGCCGTGCATCTGTTTTTACAGGTAAAATGCTGGGAATAGGTACCAACGCTATGCTACAAGGATTCATAGTTCTAGTGATTGGAATTACCCTTGGTATGCCGCTGGAATTGTATACAATCTGTCTAACCATTAGTTTAATGATTTTGATTACAATAGGAGTAGTATGCATTGGGCTGATTATAGCCAGCAGTATGACAACCCTTGAAAGCTTTGGGACAATAGTTAATTTTGTTAACTTACCCATGTTCTTCCTTAGCGGTGCGTTATTTCCAGTTACAGACTTACCATCATGGCTAAAATGGGCATTTTATGTTAATCCCTTTACTTACTGTGTAGATGCTTTACGATCAGTCATGCTAAGCGGATGGCAGCCATTACTGCAGATACAGTACGAAATCATGATCATATGCATCTTTAATGCCATTGTAATTACTATAGGAACGTATATGTTCAGAAGAATGAAATAAACAATGCACAAAATTTATTTAATTATCTGTTTTAATAAAAGATTCTAATCTTTTAATTGCATTGTACTTATCCTTTTTATCTAGTTTAGCTTCCTCTAGAGCATCTTTTAAAGTGTAAATAGAATGGTCATAAACTTCCCTGTCAACGGGATAAGGGAATCCATCCTTTCCACCGTGGGTGAAGCTGTATTTTACAGGATCTCTCCAGCTGGGCTCTGTCCCATAAACCAAATCAGAAATCAAAGCCAGTGCCCTAATTTTTTTAGGTCCTATTCCCTCAAGGGTGATAAGTTCTTCGTAGTTTTGAGGCTGCAGTTCGTATGCCTTTTTTAAGACTTCAAATTCCCGATCACTTATATCCATGTCAAGTACAGGGTGATGTCTTGGCATTTTCATCTCTTTATAATTTTTAGACTCATCTGAACGTGCGGACATGTCAAAAAAGTCCGTAAGCAGTGTCTGAGATTTTTTTCTAAAATAGGGCTTTAAATGGTCAGGATTATCACATATTAGATCCACGCTTATATCTCTTGCATCACCGCTTTGATCCGAGGTCATGTTTAAAGTATCTGATTTGGATTCGTCACAGCAAATAGCATTGTGCGGTTCTTCTATGACTTTATCAATAGATTCAGAAAGCCAGTGATATCTTCTGGCATAGCTATTTTCATTATTTAATCCTTGCTGCACAACTGCCCAGTTACCGTCTTCTGTAAAAAAGAATGAATGATGATACAGATCATAACCATCTTGAATGCATGAATTATCAATTTTTGCAGAAATACGACTCGAATACTTAAGTTCATCAAGCTTCTTAGAAGATATTGAGAAAAAATCAGATGCTGTTTCTATATCTAAAGGTGTTTTCCTTGAATTTTTACCTTTACCCCCTGCAATCATGATTCCATGTTCTTGAGGGTCAACTGCAAGTTTTAATGCGCCGCAGGTTGTAGTTGTGGTTCCTGATGAGTGCCAGTCAAATCCAATTACACATGAAAACGCCTGGAACCAGTGCGGATCTGATATTCGCCTTAAAAACTCATCCGCATCGTATTCATATAATATTACATCTACTATGCCTCCAGCTAGCTTAACCATCCTGTCAAACAGCCATCTGGGCGCGTGCCCCCCATGTAGTGGGAGATTTGCTACTCCCCGTTTTGTATGCATTTTATCTCACACTTAAAATTAAGTTTCAAATAATAATATAACGTTTCCAGTTCTATTTTTGGATTTTCATAATAAAGAATTATCCTAAGAGCATGTGAGAAGTAATTAAAAAGAATATAATCAAATAATCTAAAAAAAAAATAAATTTTAAATAAAAATGTGAAATTTAACGCTTGGAGACTTCAATCATCCGTTCGACTGCGCCCCTTGCCTTATCTGCTATTTCTTCATCAACAGTTACTATGAATTCTTCATTTACAAGGGCATTTTTGACCTTTTCAAGGGTATGAAGTTTCATAGTTTTACATATAGCTTCAGAT
>JAEYQZ010000265.1 GCA_023409695.1 Methanobacteriota archaeon
TTCCATTGTTTCTCCTATTACATTATCAGTAGCCAGGACTTTCAAAAGTTCATCTATGGTTGTTTTAATTACATCAGCCATCTCACTCATATCTCGTTCCATTTCTGCCATTAAATCTACCTCCAAAGTTTTTATTAAAAATTTGGGTTTCAGAAAATCCTCAAAAAAATTTTCTTCAATCTTCCAAATCTTCAATTTTGGGGGTTCAGGAAAATATCGTCAAAATTGAAGATTTAAGGCAACAAACACCAAATGTTTGTAGCTTTGCATTTTCCTTCAAACTCCCAAAACTAGTCTATTTCTAATATGTTATCATAACTATTTATAATTTAGTAATACTAAATTACCTAAAATACATTGTAATTAATATCCATGAATAAAAAAAGCCAAGTTAAAAAATAAAGTTACCCCCAGTAACTTCATCATAATATTTAATTCCATTTTAACATCAAGTATACACGTAAAAGTCTGCTAATCTAATAAATTGACACCTTAAACATCCAAATTACCGTTATTTATGAAATAAACATGCCCACAAGCAAAGACTTAAAATTTTATTTATTACAAATATAGTAAAAAAGTAATATAACATTTGATAAACATACATTATGTAGTTTAGAGGGATACAGCATGAATTTAAATTATGATAAACTCGTTAAAATTGTTAAACTGGGACGTTTTCATTTTTTACTGGGAAGCTTTCTGTATTTTTGTATTGGAGCATTCCTTGCAGTTCTATTGAGTGCTGAATTTTCTTTAAACAAGTTTTTACTGGGTTATGCCATTTTATTTACTGCACAGCTTTCTATGCATTACAGCAACGATTATTTTGATTTAGATGCAGATAAATATGGTAAACCAAGCCAGTTTGCGGGTGGAAGCGGAGTTCTAGTTGAAAATCCAGAACTTAAAAAATTCTCAAAATGGTTTTCAATTGCGCTTTTAAGCTTATCTTTAACCATAGCTGCTTTATTTATGGCATTATTTTCTTATTCAATATGGTTTTTTATGTTTATGGTATTTGCAAATCTTTTAGGATGGTTTTATGCGGCTCCCCCAATCAGATTATCCTATAATAAACTCGGAGAACTTGCAACCATCTCTGCAGGTTTCGTGATGCCTGCTATAGGTTACTTAACATTAATGGGAACAATAGACGTGCCCTTTATTATTTTTTCAATACCCCTCCTGCTTTACCAGATGTTGTTCATCAATGCAGTGCAAATTCCAGATATGGAAGGAGATAAACTCGGAGGCAAAATTACGTGGATTGTATCTAAAGGACGTAAATTTGGTTTTAAAATAATTGCAGTTTCAGGAATACTGGCCACACTGTCTTTTTTTAGCATATCAATTACCAGTTTGTATCCCTCAATTTTAAATTTTAAAGTCATTGCACTTATCTCAATAATTCCACTTAGTCTTGCCATATTAAGCTATTTAAGAAGAACAGAAAATAGAAAAAATGCAATACGTCTTGTAAATCAAAATCTTGTATCTTTAACTATATTTTTAACTCTAACAAACTTCTATTTTTTATATCTCATCAAATAGATATAATATATTAATTAATTTGTTATACAAATTATAAATAATGTATAACAAAAATAGAATCCCATTTAAAGACTTAGAACTCTGAATTCAATCTAAAAATAAATTTAAAGTATGATCAATTATTTTGGAACTATAAAATGAAAAATAACGAGCTTAAAAACATAGTTTTAATCACTGTGGCACTTGGCTCTTTCCTTGTACCATTTATGGGAACTTCCCTGAATATCGCCATTCCATCCATTGGTACAGACTTTGCTTTAAATGCTATTCTATTAAGCTGGATCCCAACAGTGTTTATTTTAGCTAATGCAGCATTTATACTTCCCTTTGGAAGATTAGCCGATATATATGGAAGAAAAAAGATATTTGCATATGGAGTTACAATTTTTACATTTGCCTCATTTCTTGCTGCAATAACTCCTTCCGAGATTTTACTCCTCGTATTTGTATTTTTACAGGGCATGGGCTGTTCCATGATTTTTGGAACAGGAGTAGCCCTTATTTCTTCAGCTTTTGAAGAAAAAGAAAGAGGAAGAGCATATGGAATTTATGTTACATCAGTTTATACAGGAATTTTCAGCGGTTTAATACTGGGCGGGTTTTTAATTCAACAATTGGGATGGAGAACTATCTTTATTTTCAACGTTCCTTTTGGTATTTTAATACTTGCAATCATTTTATCAAAGTTTAAATCAGAATGGACAGGATGTAAAGGAGAACATTTCGATTTTGTAGGTGCTATACTTTTCATTTTCATAATGGTAACATTGATGCAGGGATTTTCCACACTTCCTGATGGAAATACTGGCAAATATTTAATATTAATAGGTATTTTAGGAACTCTGATCTTTATAAAATATGAAAATAGATTAAAATACCCTCTTTTAAGAATTTCTATCTTTAAAAACACATTTTTTACTATTTCAATAATTTCTATCTTAATAATTAATCTTGGAACTTCTGCAATGACCTATCTGTTAAGTCTTTACCTTCAATATCTAAAACTACTGAGTCCAAATGCTGCAGGAATCATTCTAGTTTTGCAGCCTCTTTCTGTAGCTGTTTTATCCCCTTTTGCAGGGAGAATATCTGATAAAGTCCAAACTCGCACGATTACATCCATAGGAATGGCCATTACAACTATTGGACTTTCTTTGTTCATTTTTTTAAATGAAAATACTCCATTATACATGATAATTTTCGGATTAATCCTTGTCGGAACAGGACTGGCCCTTTTTTCATCACCTG
>JAEYQZ010000060.1 GCA_023409695.1 Methanobacteriota archaeon
TGATGAAAGAAATGAAATAGTAGAAAGGAAGGGATAAAATGGCAATAATGGGATCAAGAAAACATCTTAAACGTTTCAAAGCACCAAAACACTGGCCAATTCATCCAAAAGAAAATAAATGGACCACCAAACCGAATGCAGGTCCACATGCTATAGAAGGATCATTACCTTTACTCCTTATAGTTCGTGATATTCTCGGCGTCGCTGATAACGCAAGGGAAGCAAAAAGAATTATAAACAACGGTGAAATTCTTGTAGATGGAAGAGCAAGAAAAGATTACAAGTTCCCTGTTGGATTTATGGACGTAATCGAAATTCCAAAATCTGAAAAAGTTTACAGAGTTTTACCTGATGAAAAAGGAAGATTAACACTTCACTCCATCGCTGCAGAAAATAAGGACTTTAAACTCTGCAAAATTACAGATAAAACCACAATACGTGGAGGAAAAACTCAACTCAATCTCCATGATGGAAGAAATCAGCTTGTAGACAACGGATATAAAGTTGGGGATGTAGTAATTCTTAAAGTTCCAGAACAGGAAATATCTGACAGTATTGACTTTGCAAAAGGTAATATTGGCCTTATAACTGGTGGTAAACACACTGGTGAAATTGGTAGAATAAAAGAAATTAATATAACAAAATCTTCAATGCCAAACACTGTTGAAATGGAAACTGAAGATAAAAAAACTTTCCTTACATTAAAAGATTACGTTTTTGTAATAGGTAAAGAAGAACCAGCAATTGCACTTCCTGGAGGTAAATAGATGAACCCTATGGAAGAAATAAAAATAGCCAAAGCAACCGTTAACATAGGTGTCGGTGAAAGTGGAGAAAGGCTTGCAAGAGCTGAAAAATTATTATCAAGCATAACAGGTCAACAGCCTGTACGTACTTATTCTAAAGTTACAAACCCTGAATTCGGTATCAGAAAAGGGCAGCCTATCGCATGTAAAGTTACACTGCGTGGTGAAAAAGCTGATAAAGCTATTAAAATGGTACTGGAAGGTATTGAAAGAAGAATAAGAGCAACTCAATTCGATGCTCAGGGTAATCTTTCATTTGGAATACATGAACACATAGATATTCCTGGAATGCGTTACGATCCAGATATTGGTATATTTGGGATGGATGTTTCCATAACCTTCGAAAAACCAGGTTACAGGATAAACCGAAGGAAAATACAAAGGAGAAAAGTTCCAGATAAACATAAAGTCACTAAAGAAGACTCTATTAAATTTATGGAAGAAAATTTCCAGGTTAAAATATTAACTAAAGGTGATTAATTTGCCAAGAAAATACGGAAAAGCATCAAGAAAATGCAGCAGATGCAATGATCACTCTGCACTCGTTAGAAGATATGGGCTCATGCTATGCAGACAGTGCTTCAGAGAAATCGCCCCTAAAATCGGGTTTAAAAAATATAATTAAGAGGTGTTAATTGTGCTTATGGATCCTCTAGCAAACGCGCTTACTAACATGAGAAACAATGAAATGCAGGGAAATAAGAGATGTAAAATCTCACCAGCATCCAAACTGATAGGGCGTGTTTTAAGAACAATGCAAAAAGAAGGGTATATCGGCGAATTTGAGTTTGTCGATGATAATAAAGCTGGACAGTTCATAGTAGAACTTGAAGGAAATATAAACAAGTGCGGTGTAATAAAGCCAAGACACGCCGTTAAAAAGGACGAATTTGAAAAATTTGAAAAGAGGTACTTGCCATCTAAAAACTTTGGAATTATGATCCTCACAACACCTGAAGGAATCATGACTCACAAAGAAGCTAAGGATAAGGGAATTGGTGGTAGGCTCTTAGTATATGTTTACTAAACTTAGGTGATAAAATGGTTGAAGCAGTAGTCCTTAGAGAGGAAATTCCTATTCCTGAAGGTATTGATGTCACTGTAGAAGATGGGGTGACTGTAAAAGGGTCAAAAGGACAGCTCTCAAGGAAATTTAACTATCCTAATGTTGTAATCAAAAAGGACAATGGTAACGTAGTATTAGAAGCTCATTTTCCTAAAAAAAAGGATAAAGCAATGCTTGGAACTATAAGGTCCCATATCAGCAACATGATAACAGGATTAACAGATGGATTTACTTATAACATGAAAATAGTTTATGCTCACTTCCCTATGACTGTAAAAGCTGGCAAGGACAAAGTTACCATAGAAAACTTCCTTGGTGAAAGATATCCTAGGACAGCAAAAATTGTTGGAAGTGCTAAAGTTCAGGTAAAAGGTGAAGAAGTAATAGTCACAGGTATCAACAAAGAAGATGTTGGACAGACCATGGCTAACCTTGAACAGGCTACCAAAATAAAGGGAAGAGATCCAAGGGTATTCCAGGATGGAATATACTTTGTAAGTCGGGAATAAGGGGTGACAAAATGAAAAAACCAGATTTCAAAAGGCAGGAATGGTTTAGATACAAAAAACTCGGAGATAAATGGAGGAAACCTAAAGGAAAAACCAGTAAAACCCGAAGATACGAAAAAGGAAAACCTGCAATGCCTTCAATAGGTTACGGATCTCCAAAAGCGACAAGAGGACTTCATCCTTCAGGATATATGGATATACTTGTCTGCAATATGAAAGAACTTGAAAACCTGGATCCAGCTACACAAGCAGGTAGAATTAGTTCTACCATTGGAAAAAGGAAAAAAGAAGTAATGCTTGCACGAGCAAAAGAACTAGGAATCAAGATTCTAAATAAGGGAATTTAAGTACTTAATGCAAAGTACTTAAAGTCAGTACTTTTACTGACATTTTTGCAATTTGCAAATCAAATTTATTGAACTCGTAAAGAGTTTTTGATCAACCGGGTTTCAGACAAATTGTTTGTAATCAAGTTCTACCATGAATTTGAACGGTTGAAATGGAGGTTTCTTCATGAATCTTACTACTCAAAAAAGATTGGCTGCAGATATACTCAAAGTCGGGGAAAACAGGGTATGGATAGATCCTGAAAGGACAGAAGAAGTATCAAGAGCCATAACTCGAGAAAGTGTAAAACAACTTATAAATAATAAAGCTATAATGGCAAAACCACAAAAAGGTATAAGCAGCTATAGATCAAAAAAGATAGCTGAACAGAAGAAAAAAGGAAGACGAAAAGGCCATGGTAGTACAAAAGGAGCTAAAGGAGCTAAAAATCCAAAGAAAGAAGCTTGGATGACTACTATACGTGCTTTAAGAACTGATCTAAAAGATATGAGAGACAATAGGGAGATTAATAAAACTACCTATAGAAAGCTCTATAAAATGGCAAAAGGTGGCGCTTTCAGAAGCAAATCCTACATGAAAACCTATGCAAGGGATCATGGTCTGCTTAGGTAAATAAGGAGGAATTTAATTGGCACAAGGATCAAGATACAAAGTGGCTTTTAAAAGAAGGAAAGAAGGTAAAACTAATTATGGGGCAAGATTAAAACTCATAGAATTAGATAAATTACGACTGGTTGTAAGGATCACAAACAATCATGTAATAGCTCAAGTAGTTAAAGTTGCTCTAGAAGGGGATGAAACTCTGGTTTCAGCACATTCCAATGAAATTAAAAAAATGGGATGGCTAGGATCTACTAAAAACACTTCTGCAGCATATCTAACTGGATTTTTATGTGGGAAAAAAGCATTAAATGAAGGTATAGATGAAGCTATCTTAGACATAGGTTTAAGATCACCTACAAAAGGTACAAACATATTTGCAGTACTCAAAGGGGCAGTAGATGCTGGACTCAATATTCCTCATGGTAGTGCAATTTTACCTTCAGATGAGAGGATAAATGGGGAACACGTAGCACAGTACGCTGAATCTTTAAGTGATGATGAACTTAACAAAAAATTCTCAGGATACATTAAAAATGGGTTATCCCCAAAAGACCTCCCTGACCATTTTGGAAAGATTAAACAAAAAATAGATGATGAGGTATCAGGATGAACTATAATAAAGAAGAATGGGAACCAAAAACCAATCTGGGACGTATGGTCAAGGAAGGCACAATAACTGATATAGATGAAATTTTAGAAAAAGGCCTTCCAATCATGGAGCTTGAAATAGTTAACACTCTTCTACCAGATTTAGAAGAAGAAGTAATGGATGTAAATCTCGTTCAGAGGATGCACAAATCTGGAAGAAAAGTTAACTTCAGAGTTATTGTCGCAGTTGGAAATAAAAAAGGATACGTAGGACTAGGACAAGGTAAAGCTAAAGAAGTAGGTCCTGCAATAAGAAAAGCTGTTGATAATGCTAAATATAACATAATCAAAGTAAGAAGAGGCTGTGGTGACTGGGGATGTGTTTGTGGAAGAGAACATACAGTACCATTTAAAGTATCTGGAAAAAGTGGTAGTGTAAGAGTTACTTTAATCCCAGCACCTGGTGGAGTAGGTCTTGCAGTAGGAGATGTTGGAAAAACTATCCTTGGACTTGCAGGAATATACGATGTATGGTCTCAGACAATGGGACAGACTCAAACAACCATTAACTTCGCAAATGCTGTTTTTGATGCTTTAAAACAATTAAGTAGAGTTAAAGCTAGGAAATCCGACCTCAAAAGTCTTGGAGTCGCAGTATAATCGGTGATATCATGATTGCAGCAATAAGAGTAAGAGGCAGGACAGGAATCAGAAAAGACATTGAAGACACACTTAAAATGTTAAAGCTCACCAGAATTAATCATGCAGTTATAATTGAAGACAATCCTAGTTATAAAGGAATGCTTCAAAAAGCTAAAGATTATATAACCTGGGGCGAAGTTGACGCAGACTCAGTAACAAGTCTTATATCAAAAAGAGGAAAATTACCTGGTAATGTTAAACTCACTGAAGAGTACGTTAAGGAAAACACTGACTTTTCCTCAATAGAAGACCTTTCAAAAGCAGTAGTAGAATCTGGTGCTAAATTGGAAGACAGTGGAATAAAGCCAGTATTTAGACTTCACCCTCCAAGGAAAGGATATAAAGACCTTAAAAAGACATTTGCAGAATCTGGAACATTAGGTTACAGAGGGGAAAAAATAGGAGATCTCATCAAAAAGATGATCTAACCTATTATTTTGGAGGATTATACTATGATAAGAAGGACACGAAAAATAAGGAAAATGAGGGGCTCACGAACTGTGGGTGGTGGAGCTTCTAAAAAACGAAGAGGAGCCGGTCACAGAGGTGGAAGAGGAAACTCTGGTCTTCACAAAAGTAAATGGACATGGGTTGTTAAATACGATCCTAAACACTTTGGAAAGTATGGATTTAAAAGACCTCAAAGAAGTATCTTCAAATTCGCTCCAGTAAACTTAGACTACTTAGATGAAAAATCAGAAGAATTTGTAAAACAGGGCTTAGCAACAAATAAAAACGGTGCTATTGAAATAGATATCACTGACCTCGGCTACAACAAAGTTTTAGGAAAAGGTAAAATAAGCAAGCCTTTAATTATAAAATCACCTAAATTTTCCAGTTTAGCAATTCAAAAGATAGAAGAAGCTGGTGGAGAAGTAGTAATTCTTTAAATGAGTTAAATTAAGGAGTGAATTTCTTGCTTGAAAAGCTACAACCAATTTTTTCAGTAATTCCTCAGGTCAGATCGCCTATACAAAGGCTGTCTTTTAGAGATAAAATTAAGTGGACAGGTATAATCCTTTTATTATATTTTGTCCTCACAAACATCAGTCTTTTTGGGCTCAGTTCTGCAGCTGTTGACCAGTTTGGAGCATTAAGAGCTGTAATGGCTGGTAGTTTTGGTTCAATTCTTACACTGGGTATAGGACCAATAGTTTCAGCGTCTATTATACTCCAACTTCTTGTTGGGGGAAAGATATTGAATCTAGATCTTTCAAGACATGAGGATAAAGCTTTATTTCAAGGAACTCAGAAACTCCTTGCTATCATATTCACACTGTTTGAGGCAGCCGTGCTTGTTTTAGCCGGTGCTGTTCCACCATCTGATCCATCATTTACTGCTCTTCTTGTAGCACAGATAACACTTGGTGGAATTGCCATAATTTATATGGATGAAGTTGTGTCCAAATGGGGATTTGGAAGCGGAGTAGGGCTTTTCATTGTTGCAGGAGTAGCTCAGCAAATAATAGTAGGAGCATTTAACTTCCTTCCATCAGCAACTTCACCTGGAGTACCTGCAGGAATAATTCCTAAATTTATATATCAAATTACCACAGGTACACCTGATTTCACAATACTTATTCCGATATTTGCTACAATTATAGTATTTTTAATTGTAGTATACGCGGAAAGTATGCGTATTGAAATACCGTTATCCTATGGTGGAGTTAAAGGTGCAAGGGGAAAATATCCTCTGAGGTTCATATATGCAAGTAACATGCCAGTTATATTAACAAGTGCACTCCTTTTGAATGTGCAGTTGTTTGCTTCGGTGTTCCAGAAAATAGGGTTCCCAATTCTTGGACAAGTTTCAAATGGTCAGGCTATAAACGGAATTGCGTATTACCTTACAACTCCAACTAGCTTAAGTATACTACTCACTGATCCATTAAAAGTGCTGATTTATGCTATTGTATTTTTAGGTTCATGTGTAGTGTTCGCATGGCTCTGGGTTGAGCTAAGTGGAATAGGGCCAAAACAGGTTGCAAAACAGCTTCACCAAATGGGAATGCAGATTCCTGGACAAAGGAGCAGTAGAGCCCATTTTGAAAGGATACTTAAGAGATATATTCCAGGTATAACTGTTCTTGGAGGATTATTTGTCGGACTTTTAGCATTTGGTGCAGACTTAACAAGTGCTTTAGGTGGAGGTACAGGTATTCTTCTGACAGTTGGTATAGTATACAGGCTGTATGAAGAAATAGCACAGGAACAGCTGATGGATATGCACCCAATGCTCAGGAAATTTTTAGGAGATTAAAGAGGAATAAAAATGAAAGTCGGTGTAATTGCAGGAATTCCAGGATCAGGAAGTACCACAGTTTTAACCAAGGCACTTGAATCTTTAGATTATGTACATGTCAATTATGGGGATGTGATGCTTGAAATTGCACAAAAAGATGGTCTTGTGGAAGATAGAGATGCCTTAAGAAAATTGTCTCCAGATGTACAGAAAGAAATTCAAAAAAATGCTGCAAAAAGTATAAGAGAGATGTCAGAGGATAATAATATTATTGTCGATACTCACTGTACTATAAAAACACCTGCTGGTTTTTTACCTGGACTTCCAAAATGGGTATTAGACGAACTTCAGCCAGATATTTTCATACTAATTGAAGCGGGCAGCGATGAAATTTTGATGAGACGACTCAACGACAAAACAAGAACAAGAGATATGGAAAAACTAAGTGACATACAACTTCATCAGGAAATGAACCGTGCAATGTCCATGGCTTACGCAGCGCTTACTGGTGCTACTGTAAAAATTATTGAAAATCATGATAACAGGCTGGAAGAACCTGTGGAAGATATGATAAATACTTTAAAGTAATTTTAATTAAATATTTTAATACAAGAGGAACGCAAAATGGTATTTGAATGGTTTATGGCAGGGTTAAACTCTATATTTGACCCAATAATATATTTTTTCGGTCCTAATAAATTTTTGGCAGTATTTGTAATAGGAGCTGTAATTTCGTTTGTGACAACACTTGCAAACAAGCTTCTTGTAGATCAGGACCGACTTGCATTTCTTCAAACTGAGATGAAGGAGTTCAATCAGGAAATGATGGAAGCAAGGAAAACAAACGATACACAAGCGCTTGCGAAACTTCAAAAAAAGCAAATGGAGTTCATGAGCCTTCAAAAAGAAATGATGATGATGTCATTTAAACCAATGATAGTGACATTTGTTCCAATACTCATTGTATTTTGGTGGATGGCTCAATCACAGTTAAATAATATAGTACTTCAATTACCATCATTTGCTTATTATATACTTTTAGTCCCTATTTGGCATATTTTCTATCCATTATCGCCAGGATTAAGCGGAATGGTTATCGAATGGCTTGGATGGTATTTCCTAGCTGCTTTTGGATTTTCATTCGTATTCAGAAAATTGATGGGACTTAAAAGTGCTGGAGGAATGTAACACATTTGTTCAGTGAATTTCAAGATCATGCAGATTGCTTAATTGCTTTCTGCTAACTACTCATATAAAATTAGGAGAGATGTATATGCCACAATTAAGATACAGATCTAGATCATACAGAAGAATATTCAAAAAAACCCCTGGGGGAAAAACGGTTTTACGTTACAAGAAGAAAAAACCAAGTAAGCACATCTGTGCAGAATGCGGTAAGTTTCTTCACGGAGTCCCAAGGGGCAGACCATATGAAATAAACAAACTTTCAAAATCTAAAAAAAGGCCAAATAGGCCATACGGTGGAAATCTTTGCCCTGAATGTGCACGAAAAGTGTTTAAGCAAGAGGCAAGGAAAGAATGATTATAACCATCAGCGGATTAGCTGGAAGTGGTACCACTACAGCTTCTAAAATCCTGTCAAAAAAACTGAATGTCCCTTATCTTTCAGCTGGTGACATATTTCGTCAAATGGCTGCTGAAAGAGATATGGACGTTTTGGAGTTTAGTAGGTTCGCTGAAGAAAATGAAAATATTGATATCTTGCTTGACAAAAAACAAGCAGAAATAGCTAAACAATTAGCTAAACAGCATGATAATGTAATTGTTGAGGGAAGACTATCTGCACATTTTGTAGAAGCTGACCTTAAAGTAGGGTTTATAGCACCTATAGATGACCGTACAAAACGGATATGTAAGCGGGAAAATAAACCATATGAAGTTGTCAAGGAAGAAATAATTTCAAGAAGTAATAGCGAAGCAAAAAGATATCATGAAATTCATGGTATCGACATTAATGACATGGAAATTTATGACCTCATCATAAATACCGGAAATTTTAATGCTGAACGCATCGCTGACATCATATTAAAAGTAATAGAGGTGATTTCATGCCAGCAATAGAAGTAGGAAGAGTATGTGTTAAGATTGCAGGAAGAGAAGCAGGCGAAAAATGTGTTATAGTTGAAGTTATAGATGATAAATTTGTCGAAATTGTCGGACTAAACATCAAAAACAAAAGATGCAACATAAAACATTTAGAACCAGTTGATCAGACCATCGAAATAAAATCTGACGACGTAGACGAAATTAAAAAAGAACTCGAAGCAGCAGCTTAATCGCGTATAAACGTGGAACTTTAAGGTTATTTAATGGCAGATTTACTTATAAAAGCCGAAGGTGAAACTGATCCAGACTACGGGACTTTCCCTGATGAAAGACCCATAGAAGATCATATAAAAAGAGGAATTGTAAACCTTGATAAACCTTCAGGCCCAACATCCCATGAAATTGATTCATGGGTTAAAAGAATTCTTGGAGTGGAAAAAACAGGTCATGGGGGAACCTTAGACCCCAAAGTTACTGGAGTTTTGCCTATAGGTATAGATTATGCCACAAGGGCTATTCAAATGCTGCTTGGTGCAGACAAAGAATATGTATGTCTTATGCACATGCATGAAAAAATTTCAGAAACTGAAATAAGAGAAATATTAAAGGAGTTTCAGGGAAAAATTTTCCAGACACCACCACTCAAATCTGCCGTAAAGCGCGAAATGAGAGTTCGAACTATTTATTACGTTAATATCCTTGAGATAGATGGTCAGGATGTCCTTTTTAAAATAGGATGTGAAGGTGGAACTTATATACGAAAGTACTGCCATGATGTAGGTGAAGCACTTGGAATAGGTGCTCATATGGCAGAACTTCGAAGAACCAAATCCGGACCATTTACAGAGGATGAAACATTAACTACCCTTCAAGATTTAACTGATGCATATCATATCTGGAAGGAAGAAGGAGATGAATCTTTCCTTAGGGACTGCATACTTCCTATGGAGTTAGCAGTAAAACATCTCCCTAAAATTATCATAAGGGATTCCGCTGTTGATGCGGTTTGTCATGGTGCAGACCTTGCAGCAGGTGGAATAGTAAGCCTTGATGATAAAATTAAAGAAAACGATACTGTAGCAATTATGACACTTAAAGGTGAACTTGTTGCAGCAGGTGAAAGTTTAAAGACATCTAAGGAAATTTATAAAGCAAATAAAGGTATAGTAATAGATGTAAAAAAAGTTTTTATGGAACCTGGAACATATCCAAAGATGTGGAAGTAGAAGTTTTATATGAATATTCAAGTTTTCAGCTATCAAGTAAAGACTATTCTTTAAATAAATTCAAAGTTGAACTGGATTACACGACCGATACAACCATTAAGCTTTTAAAGGTTTAAGAACATACACTTTATGTCTAGCAATTGGACACGTAATTGCAAACTAGTTAATATATACAACAAATTAATCAAATGCCGGGATAGTCAAGCTCAACCTTTTAGAAAAAGGTTGATCAAAATGTCGTTTTGACTGTCTGTCGTAAAAAACTACTAAATTAATCAAATGCCGGGATAGTCTAGCTTGGTAAGGCGCAAGACTGGAAATCTTGTGGAGCTTTGCTCCGCCTGGGTTCAAATCCCAGTCCCGGCGCTCAAAAAATCTGTGATTTTTTGCATTTTTGCAAATGGAACATTTGCAATCGCAAAAAACAAAAGTTTTTTGCATGTCCTGAAACAAGTTTTCAGAGACGTTTAAGGCAAGTTTTTTTATCTTTGTATTCACCCGTCCAAACTTATACTGGATACAAATTCTTGCTCTAATTTGCACAAATATTTAAAATAATTAAATTATACTGGAAAACAAAGAAGTAAGGCATTCTGGTCTTATAAAAAAAGTTTAGAGGTCAAATAATGGAAGAAGAATTCAAACACTTGGTCCGTATTGCCAGAAAGGATGTAGATGGTAATAAAACCATTGAAAATGCTCTTGCTGATGTCAAAGGAGTAGGCAAAGCACTATCCAGAGCAGTAGGTATTGTTATGGATCTTGACTTAAGTCAAAAAATTGGATACTTACCTGATGAAAAAGTACTGGAAATTGAAGAAGTACTCAAGAACCCTGCATCACATAACGTTCCTGACTGGATGTTAAACAGGCGTAACGATTATGAAACAGGCGAAACTGGTCATTTAATTGAATCTGACCTTATGATGACATTAAGGGAAGATTTAAACAGAATGAAGAAAACAAGAAGCTACAAAGGAAGAAGACATGAAGTAGGACTTCCAGTTAGAGGACAGAGAACAAAATCTACCTTCAGAAAAGGATCATCTGTTGGTGTTAGAAGAAGGAGAGGAAGGGCCTAATTATAATTTAAAGGAGACAATAATATGGGACATCCAAGAAGAGCAAGAAAAAAATATGATACACCACCTCATCCATGGAACGCTGACAGGATTAAAGAAGAAAACAAGCTTACCCAAAAATACGGTTTAAAAAATAAAAAGGAAATTTGGAAAGCTGAAACTATGGTTAAAAGATACAGGAGAGATGCAAGGCACCTTTTAGGTATGGTAACTGAACAGACCATTAAAGAAAGGCAGGATCTTATTAATCACCTTGTACGCTACGGTATTTTAGCAGAAAATGCAAATCTTGAAGACGTACTTGATTTAACTGTAGAAGACGTTTTAAGAAGAAGATTACAAACCATGGTACATAAAAAAGGACTTGCTACCACTGCAAAAGGAGCAAGACAGTTTGTTATACATGGACATATAGCTTTAGATGGGAAGAAAGTTGATTCACCAAGCTACATGATAAAAAGAGGGGAAGAAGACCTTATAGGATTTTACCCAGCTTCACCTGTAGAAAAACAGTACAAAGCAAGAACTGAAAAAACAGGTACTGATGAATCATAACTAAAAAGGTGATATGATGGCAGAGAAAGAAAAATGGGGTGTAGCTAACATTTATTCATCCTTTAACAATACTATAATCACTATAACTGATATAACTGGAGCAGAAACCATTACACAATGGTCTGGTGGAAAAGTTGTAAGGGCAGATAGACAGGAGTCATCTCCATTTGCAGCAATGGAAGCAGCAACAAGAGCAGCTGACGACGTTAAAGAGAAAGGAATAATTGGACTACACATAAAAGTAAGAGCCCCTGGTGGAAACGGACCAAGAACTCCGGGACCTGGTGCACAAGCTACAATAAGAGCTCTTGCAAGAGCCGGTATCAGAATAGGAAAAATAGAAGATGTTACCCCAATTCCTCATGACGGTACAGGAAGACCTGGAGGTAAGAGGGGAAGAAGGGTCTAACATGGAGATTGATGTTCGAGATAAAAATGATAATGAACTCACATTTATCGTCGATGGTGTAGACATATCCTTTATAAATGCAATAAGGAGAATATGCACTGTCGAAGTCCCGACACTTGCCATAGAAACAGTTGCAATAGTTAAAAATGATGCAGCTTTATTTGATGAAGTTTTAGCTCATAGATTAGGGTTAGTACCACTCGAAACAGATGTAGAAGCATTTGAATTGGCATCTGAATGCGACTGTGAAAACGGCTGTCCAAGCTGCAGTGTATCTCTAATTTTAAAAGAAAAAGGTCCTAAAGTTGTTTACTCTGGAGACCTAAGTTCAACTCATGAAGCTGTAAAACCAGTATACGATACTATTCCTCTCTTAAAATTAAGAGAAGGGGAAGAAGTAGAACTGGAAGCTATAGCAAAACTTGGAATCGGGTTAGAACACGCAAAATGGCAACCTACAACAACATGCGCATACAAGTACTATCCTTTAATTACAATCGAGGATACCTGTGAAGCATGCCAGAAATGTGTGGAACAATGTCCAAGAAATGTACTGGACTATGATGAAGCTGAAGGTAAGATCATTATCACAGACATCGAAAACTGCTCAATGTGCAAAACCTGTGTAAGGGGATGTGAGCAGGAATCAATTCATGTTGAATCACAGCAGGGCAAATTTATATTTAAAATTGAAACAGACGGGTCATTATCTCCTGAAGAAGTTTTAGTAAATGCATGCGATATCCTGAAGAATAAATCAGAAAAAATTGTGGCATTTTCTAAAGGAGGAAGTTAAATGAAACTTAAGACAAATCCGAAAATCACAGAAATTATAGGGAACCTTAAAAATAAGTCATACCAGGAAGATGTCAACATATGGAAAGATATCGCAAAAAGGCTTGAAAGATCAACCAGAAGGTATGCAGAAGTCAATATATCTAAAATAAACAGACATTCATCTCCAGATGAAACCATTATTGTTCCAGGAAAAATCCTTGGAAGTGGTGAACTGGACCATAAAGTCAACGTAGTAGCACTCAGCTTCTCAAAAAGAGCAGAAGAAAAAATAGATGCTGCTGGCGGTAAGTGTTTAGGAATCTCAGAAATTCTCGATGAAAATCCAAAGGGAAATAAAATAAGGATAATCGAGTAAAAAAGGTGTATTTTTATGATTATAGATGGCGAAGGACTCATTATGGGAAGACTTGCAAGTACAGTAAGCAAGATGCTTCTAAATGGTGAGAGTGTAGTAGTTTTAAATGCCGAAAAAATTTTAATTTCAGGCACAAAAGAATGGGCATACGCAAGGTATAAACAAAGAGTTGACAGAGCAAGTATATCCAATCCAAGGAAAATGGGACCAAAATACCCAAGAAGACCTGACGATATATTTAGAAGAACTGTAAGAGGAATGATACCTTACAGGAAAACAAGCGGAAGAGAAGCATTCAAAGGACTTAAGGTTTTCGTAGGAATACCAAAAGAATTTGCAGATGCTGAAATCTTTAAATTAGAAGAAGCAATGCCTAAAAACATTAAAAAGAGTATCGAACTTGGAACAATCTCAAAGTTACTTGGAGCGAAGTTTGAAGTATAGGTGTTAATATGAAGAAAGTAATTCACACAAGCGGAAAAAGGAAAACTGCAATAGCAAGGGGCAGATTCCGAGAAGGAAAAGGAAGAATCAGAATAAACAAACGCCCTGTTGAACTTTACGATCCAGAACTTGCAAGACTCAAAATCAAAGAGCCATTAATGCTTGCTGGAGACATCGTCAACAGCATTGATATAGATGTTAAAGTTGTCGGTGGGGGAGTAATGGGACAGGCTGAAGCTGCACGTATGGTCATAGCAAAAGGACTCATACAGTGGACAAGCGACATGGATTTAAAAGAAAAGTTCACTCAGTATGACCGAACTATGCTCGTTGGTGACCCTAGAAGATCCGAACCTAAAAAGTACGGTGGAAGAGGAGCCAGAGCTAGAAGGCAGAAAAGTTACAGGTAATCTATTATTTAATCTTCTTGCCCAGAAAAAACCTTTATTTATAAATTTTAACTGCAAA
>JAEYQZ010000099.1 GCA_023409695.1 Methanobacteriota archaeon
AATAAATGTGAAAACTACTTAAATTTGTATAAAAAAGAGGAGATTATTCTATGAAGATTCTTGTAGTAGGTACAGGGGCGAGGGAACACGCTATTTGTAAGGCAGTAGAAGGAAATGCAGAATTATATTCGATTATGAGCAATAAAAACCCGGGGATAGCGCGGATATCTAAATATCAGATAGGGAGTGAAAATGATATTGAGGCTGTAAAGAAGTTTGCAGTGGAAAGTAAAATTGATATAGCCGTAATTGGACCGGAAGCTCCCCTTGAAAAGGGTATAGTTGATGCTCTGCAGGCAGAAGGCATAGGCTGTGTTGGACCGACCATGGAAGCAGCTAAAATTGAAACAGACAAAGTTTTCATGAGAAACCTTTTTGAAAACTATAAAATACCAGGATCTTTAACCTACCGGTGTTTTGATAGCTATAAAGATATCAGTGATTTTATCGATGAATTTGGGGAAGATATCGTTGTTAAACCTGTAGGATTAACCGGTGGAAAAGGAGTTAAGATTGTTGGAGAACAATTAAAAGATCTAGAAGAAGCTAAAAGCTATGCTAAAGAAGTAGTAGACACTAAAATGGGTGGATACGCCAGTGTAGTACTCGAAGAACGCGCTATCGGTGAAGAATTTACAGTTCAGGCATTTGTAGATGGTAAGAACATAGCTCCAATGCCTGCAGCCCAGGACCACCCATATGCATTTGAAGGAGATGAAGGGCCTATAACTGGTGGAATGGGATCCTATTCTGATAAAGGAGGCTTACTTCCATTTTTAGATAAAAAAAGCTATGATGAATCTGTTAAAATAATGAAAGAAACAGTAAATGCTATTAATAAAGAAGTTGGGCCGTACAAAGGGTTTTTATATGGGCAGTTCATGCTGTGCAGGGATGGCCCAAAGCTTATAGAATACAATGCAAGATTCGGTGATCCTGAAGCTATGAATGTTTTATCTTTACTTCAATCTAATTTTGTAGATATTTGTGAAGGCATCGTTGACGGTAACCTTAAAGGAGCTAAATTTGAAGATAAAGCTACCGTTTGTAAATACATCGTGCCTGATGGGTATCCTGGAAATGCAGTTCCAAACCAGGTAATTGATGTGGATGAAGCTAAAATTAACGAAGCTGGTGCCCAGGTTTATTATGCTGCTGTAAACGAAAAGGACGGGAAGATTTACTCCTCTTCTTCAAGAGCACTTGGGCTTGTTGCAATTGGAGAATCAATAGAAGAAGCTGAAAAGCTGTGTGAAGACGCTACAAAATATGTAAAAGGCGATGTTTATCACAGAAGAGATGTTGGAACAACAGATCTTGTACAGAAACGGGTTAAACACATGGAGGAAATCAGAAAATAATTCAAGAGGTAATAAAATTATTACCTTATTTTAAATTAACTTGAAAAGCTATAATAGCTCAGTATTAAACTGAAATAGAATAGAATGAATTATAACGAATGATGAACTGAATAAAAAGTTCAAATCATTTTATTTTGCTTGAATTCTCTAGAAAATAATTCATTTAGAATTAGAGAAAAGTAGATATAGTATGATTTAAATAAACATGTTCTTCAATAAATAATGCATAAGGAATACAATTTGGAGTGAAAATATGAATCATCTTTTATCAATGGAAGATGCCAGGGATCATGTAAATGAAATACTGGATCTCTCTAAAAAATTTAAAAATGGAGAAATCCCTGGAGAGCCTTTGGCTAAGAAAACACTTGCTATGGTTTTTGAAAAGGCATCAACAAGGACTAGAATATCTTTTGAAGTTGGAATGTATCAGCTCGGTGGAAACGCGCTTTATCTATCTAGAGAAGACCTTCAACTTGGTCGTGGTGAAATAGTAGAAGATACCGCCAGAGTTATGAGTAGATATGTTGATGGAGTAATGATCAGGGCCAAGGAACATGATGATGTTTTAGAATTTTCACGATATTCTGATGTACCAGTTATTAACGGCCTTACAAACAAGGAACACCCTTGTCAGGCATTTGCAGACCTTTTAACCATATATGAAAAGAAAAATAGTTTTGATGTAAAACTGGCATTTGTTGGAGATGGAAACAACGTCTGTAATTCATTATTATTTGCATCAGCATTTGTGGGTATGGATATGGATGTAGTATGTCCTCCAGGATATGAACCAGATGCTGAAATATTTAAAAAGGCAAAAGAATATGCCAAAGAGACTGGTGCAGAGCTTAAAATAATGAATGATATTGAAGAGGGAATTGAAGGTGCCGATGCTGTTTATACAGATGTTTGGATCAGTATGGGTGATGAAGAAGAGGCTTCAAAACGAATTAAGGCATTTGCAGATTATCAGGTAAATAAAAACCTTATGGATCAGGCAAATGGGGATGCAATTATTCTGCACTGTTTACCCGCTATCAGGGGACAGGAAATTACTGCAGATATGCTAAATTCAACCCAATCAGCAGTATGGGATCAGGCTGAAAACAGGCTCCACGCCCAGAAAGCGGTGCTTTACAAGCTATTGGGGAAAAAGTAATCCCCTTATTTATTTTAATAAAAGCTTAAAATTTCTTTAACATGCTTATTTTTCTCATTCAATGTTATTTTTTAAATTTTAAATTACTTTTTCTAATTTATTTAAATGAAGCAAGAAAACCATTCACAACATCTCTTGCAGATTGAATTAATGGATTTTTAGATCTTACGGGTGTTTGCATGCCTTTTAGTCTGTCAATTCTGAAATAAACAGGTGGATGAGTGTCCCATGATAACCATCTTGGAATTTTAGATCCCACTTTTTCCATCTGAAGTCTTTGATAAGCTATTTTTCGGAGTGCTTCTGCAAGAACATCTGGTTGACCTACCTTCATTGCTGATAGAAGGTCTGCTCTGGTCTCAAAGAACTTGGCCACGAAGAAAATCAAGGCCATAACCACGATTATGTATAGTATGGGGTTAATAATTACAATAGGGAACAGGACAGTGAATCTCAGTATGAACTCGCCAGAAATTATACTGAATAATATGAGAGGGTCTCTTCCCTGGAGATGTCCCATTTCATGACCTAAAACGCTTAATATCTCTTTTTCATTTAATTGGACAAGTAATCCGGTTGTAATAAGTACAAGACCTTTGTTTGGACTTGGGCCAGTAGCTGCGGCATTTGCAATCATGGTATTTGATATCACGATTTTTGGCATAGGCAGTTCAAAACTGTCTGCGGCTTTTTTAACGATATCATACACATTGACAGTTTTATACAGGCTGCGGTATGGATTACAGCTGAAGCCGTATTTTTCCAGGACTTCATCCCCAAGCTTGCAGGTTGGTTTTATACCCTGGTTAAATGTCCTGTCGTAGATTTCCTTTTTTATTTGAGTTACAGTTTCTTTTCCAAACTTTTCCTGGAACTCTTTAAATTCTTTAAATGGCAGCTGGTATTCCAGTACGTGGACATATGGATTTTGAGAGGTAACATTCCATTTATTTCCATATGCAAGGATTTTATTTGAAAAAAGAACAATTACAAATTGAGAAAGTAAAATAAGGGCCACTGCGTAGTATAATCCAAATAAGAAGAATAGGACAATGTTAAATGCAAAAAACAGGAGATAAACTAAAAGCAGGCTGCTGGTAAAAAGCTGGTCTCCAGTGCGCTTTTTGGATGTAGGAGGCTGTTCTGGTATAACTCTCTCTCCTTCTACCCATGAAAAATAAATGGTTGAACTGCGGATATTATCTTCAAATAGGTGTACCATGAAGTAAATATCGTCTTTAACTGATTCTGTAAATTTATTGGGAGTTCCATCACCAGGTATCAGTGTAAGTTCTACGGGATTTCCGGATTTAACTTCTGCATCTATTTGAAAACCATGAGCAGGATCTCTTGCTGTAAATAATAGGCGATTAGCATTTTCTTCTCTTATTATTTTAACATTTGAGAAGTACTCCGGCTTAACCATCAGATAATTTTCATCAATAAAACTTAGAACTTCATCGTGGTATTCCGGTGATATATCAAAATCAACTAAAAAAGTTTGAGTTTCGGGGATTTCAATCATTATATAATTATTATTTGCCGTTATAAGTTAAATAATTTATGAAAACGTATTTAGACCCTTTTCTTTTTAAAAAGGGATTCATGTTTTAGTTAATGAAAAAAGAAAAGAATTGAGAATATATTGAAGAAATAACCTTTGGTTACATGGATTCAGGGGCTTTTATTCCCATAAGATCAAGGCAGTTTTTAATTGTCATCCTTGATTTATCCACTAAAAGTAACCTGACAGCCTCTTCTTCAGCACCTATTACTGGAACAGACTTGTAGAACCGGTTAAATGTCCCTGCTAAGTCCATAGCGTACTGTGCAAGGGGATGTATTCTATTAATCTTAGCTGATTCTTCAATAATTGATGTGAACTTTGAAAGCATTTTTACAAGTTCTATTTCAAAAGGATGGTTCAATACCTGGTCTTGAGTATGAATTTCCGCGTCAAAACCCGCTTTTTCAAGCAGTTTGCATGCTCTTGCATGTGCATATTGAATTGATGCACATCCCCTTTCAAAACTGAGCGCCTCTTCCCATTTAAACACTATATGCTTTTCTGGAGATAATTTAACTATGAAATACCTTACAGCACCTATACCTATATCGGTAGCTATTTTAAGTGCTTCTTCATCAGTTAAATCTGTTCTCCTCTTTTTAATTTCAGCAAGGGCACGGTTTACAGCTTCCTCAACCAGGTCATCCACTGAAATAAACACTCCCCTTCGTGTAGACATTGAACCTTCGGGGAGAGTTATAAACTCATAGAATACAACTTCTGGGCTTTTTCCATCTAATAAGTTAAGAGCTATGCTTATCTGGTCCACTGCAAGTTTATGGTCGGATCCTAAAATATCTATCATTTCATCAGAGTTATCTGATTTTTCGAGGTGATATGCAAGGTCTCTTGTGGAATAGAGAGAAGTTCCATCGGATCTTGTAAGTATAAGCTCTTTTTCTATGCCGTAATCTTCAAGTGGAAGGTATAAAACTTCATTTCTTTTAGTGTATTTGCTTAGTTTGTCCAGAATTTCGCTAACGGCTTGATTTCTTATAAACTTGCTTTCCCAGACAAATGCATCATGATAAATATTTAAATCATTTAATGTAGATTCAATTCCATTTACGCACTTTTCTACAATATTTTTAAAGACTTTTTCAAGTTCTGGATCAGTACCACTTTCATATCTTTTTAAAAGTGCACTAACTTCTGTTTTAAGGCTCTCATCGGCACGTAATTTTTCATTTATCTGGAAATAGATCTTTCCAATTTCATGATCTACTTTTTCTTTTTCTTCTATTTTAAAATCAAAATTCAGGAGTCCCCATGCAATTATACCTATTTGCCGACCCATATCGTTTACATAATACTGAGTTTCTACATTATACCCTGCAGACCGAAGTATTCTTGCTAAAGAATCTCCTATTATCGCGTTTCTAACGTGACCAATGTGTAATGGGCCGTTAGGGTTTGCTGATGTGTGTTCGAGGATTATTTTTTTATTTTTGTCTTCTAATTGCCCGTAATTTTCATCTATGGAATCTAAAACCAGTTTCGAAAAGTTGTCATAATTTATGAAGAAATTGATGTAGGGCCCTTTCATTTCAACAGCCCTGAAAACTTCAGGAACTTCTATAACATTTAAAATGTCTTTGGTTATTTCCATAGGTGGTTTCTTAAGCTGTTTTGCAAGTTGAAATGACACGGTTGATGCGAGATCCCCCAGATCTGCATTCGGTGGTTCCTCAACTTTAATTTCGGATGGTTTTTCATATCCTAAAGATTTAATTGCACTTTCTAATGATTTAACTGCTTCTTTTTCTAGCATTCTGTACATAGATTCACCGTATAATCGTTATAATACATTTACTTCAATATTAAAAATTGTATATCATACATTTACATGAGAATTTCATTAGCAGATACACTTTTAACGTAAATGCAGTGTAAAAATATTTTTGAAATTAAATAATATGGTTTAAAAACCTTTCAAAATTCTCTAAATTAAGATATTGTTATTTGCATATTAAAGTATTTTTAAAAAATTCTACGAATTTTTTTAAACCACAAAAATCTCTGATTTTCGCCGGTTTTTAAAGTCTGATAAATATTTTAAAAAAAGATATATTTTGGCAATAAAACTTGCCAGGTTTTATAATCCTCTAATCCACAGCGTTATATACCCTATTTTAGGTATAATTAGCGACTGGCCGCCTATATCAACAACCTTTGAAACCACCTGGTCTGGGAATTGCACTGGATACGGGTCAGCTGCTTGATTGTTATCTCCCTTTGTTATGAGATATGTGCTTCCATTGGACGTTTTATATATCTCTTTAACTCTATGAATTACGGGTTCTGGAAACCAGGTCGCGTGATAAACTACTATGTCTCCTACCTGAACACTAGTTGGATTTTGGTCTACTACGACTATGTCTCCTCTGTACATTACGGGTTCCATACTTCCTGAGACGACAACGTTCATATGCTGCGCTATAATTACTCCTGCGAGTATGATTACAATGTAAGTTGCTATTTCTTTATAATTCACTTTTTCACCTTTTATTAAGGGAATCATATCTTAATTTAAAATATATTTAAGAAATTAAGCTTTAATGAGAATGTGGCAATGAAAAATAAAGTTTGCCAGTTTAATTTTGTTATAATCCTCTAATCCACAGCGTTATATATCCTATTTTAGGTATAATAAGGGGTTGGTTATTTATAGATACAACTTTTGAAACCACCTGGTCTGGATATTGTACTGGATATGGATCAGCCACAGGGTTGTTGTCTCCCTTTGTTATGAGATACGTGCTTCCATTGGACGTTTTGTATATCTCTTTAACTCTATGAATCACATCTTCGTTAACCCATGTTGCTTTGTAGACAACTATGTCTCCTACCTGAACGCTGCTTGGGTTTTGGTCTACTACGACTATGTCTCCTCTGTACATTACGGGTTCCATACTTCCTGAGACGACAACATTCATATGCTGCGCTACAACTATTCCGATGAGTATGATTACGATATAAGTTGCTATTTCTTTATAATTCACTTTCTCCCTCTAGGATTTTGTCTAAATCTATGGATTTTAAATGATTTATAGATTTGCCCAAATATTATTTTTTGATATTATGTGATTTATTATACTAAGTAACATAACTTGCGGGACTTATGATTTTACATTAATTATGCTGCAGATTAAATCATTTAAACTGGATTTAAAAGGAAAAGATAAAGAATTAAGCTTTTACCATAATTATCTTAGAATAGCTCCTTTATCAGCAGAACTTGCCATTTTTCTGTACCTTGAAAGCCAGCCTTTAACTTTTTTATCTGGCATTACTACATTTCCAAGCCTCTTTTTAAGTTCGGCGTCTTCAACTTCAGCTTCAAGTATTCGGTTATTCATATCTATTTTTATGATATCTCCGTCTTTTAAAGCAGCTATTGGTCCTTTTTCCATAGCTTCGGGAGATATATGTCCAATACAAGGTCCTCTTGTTCCGCCGGAGAATCTTCCATCGGTTATGAGGGCAACTGTTTTTAATCCCATACCTGATATTGCAGAAGTTGGGTTCAGCATTTCACGCATTCCAGGACCGCCTTTTGGCCCCTCATATCTTATTACAACTACATCTCCTTCTTTGATTTCATGGTTAAAAATTGCAGCAACACATTCATCTTCACCGTCAAAGACTTTTGCTGGACCTGTGTGTACTTTCATATCTTCATTTACACCCGCTATTTTAACTACAGATCCCCTTGGAGCTAAATTACCTTTTAATATTGCAAGTCCTCCCTCTTTACTGTAAGGATTACTTAATGGCCTTATAACTTCTTCATCAGCGACTTCTGCATCTTTAATATTTTCACCAATGCTTTTTCCAGTACATGTTAGAGCATCCTGGTTTATTTTGCCTTCAATTACTTTTAAAACTGCAGGTATGCCTCCGGCATTGTCTAAATCTAACAGGCTGTGAACTCCTGATGGGCGTAGTTTGGTTATGTGTGGAACTTTTTTACTGAATTCATCGAATGTATCAAGGGTTATATTAACTCCTTTATCTTCAAGTTCGCTTGCTATTGCCGGAATGTGTAAAGTAGTATTGGATGATCCTCCAAGTGCAAGGTCAGCTGCTATAGCATTTTCAAATGCTTCTTGAGTCATTATTTTAGAAGGGGTTATATTTTTATTCAGCAATTCGATTATTTGAGCCCCAGATTGACGTGCTATTTGTCTTTTTTTGGCATCAACAGCATGTGCTGTTGCACAGTACGGTAAACTCATTCCTAATACTTCTGTTACGCATGCCATTGTGTTTGCAGTGAAAAGACCGGCACATGAACCTGCTCCGGGACATGCACATCTTTCAAGCTCGTCGAGTTCTTCTTCTGTCATTTTGCCGGATGATACTGCTCCAACGCCTTCAGAAACAGATATGAAGTCTACTGGTTTACCTTTGAATTCGCCAGGTTTCATAGGCCCTCCTGTAACGACAATTGAAGGTATATCAAGCCTTGCTGCAGCCATTAACATTCCTGGGACTACCTTATCACATGTTGGGATTAATACAAGCGCGTCCATCTGGTGGGCCTGCGCCATACTTTCTACAGTATCGGCTACTATCTCTCTTGAGGCGAGGGAATATTTCATCCCTTCATGGCCCATTGATATGCCGTCGCAAATGGCCATTGTATTAAATTCGAAAGGTACTCCACCTGCTTCACTTATACCCTGTTTAACTGCATCAGATACTTCATTAAGGTGAATATGTCCAGGTACTATGCTGGTAAAACTGTTTGCAATACCTATAAACGGTTTATCCATTTCTTCATCTGTTACTCCGCATGCTCTAAGTAAAGATCTATGGGGAGCTTTTTGTAATCCTTTTTTAATAGCATCGCTTCTCATTGAATCACCATAAAAAACTTTTTCTATGATATATTTTATAAATAACGAATAATACTGACTTAATTCTATTTTGAATGGTTATTTTTGGTTAATAGAACAAGTGTATTAATATCTTTAATTATAATCATATTAATTTCTTTTTATGTATTATAAATGTACTATGTTCTGTTTTTATTGATATAAAATGATCTTGTATCAAATTGTGAAATTATTTTTAATTATCATTTGCAATTTATTTGAAATTTAAATGCATGTGCCACTACATTATATTAATTATAATTGTATGGCTAACTCAGATGTTCAAGGATTAGCCTAAAATTTAAATATAATTTTTAATTTGAAGTTTATTATTTATGGATCAAAAAACAGATTATTAGCATGCATATAGATATCGTCTTAAAATTTTTAATTGCTTTAGCAATTGGGGCGTTAATTGGCATTGAAAGGGAACGAAAACAGGTAAATAGAAGTGAATTTGCAGGCATCAGGACATTTATTTTAATTGCATTATTTGGAATTCTTTCTGCCTACATAAATGAAATTTACCCTAATTTTTTAGTTATATCTTTTTTAGGTCTAATTGTGCTTGTAGGGTTAAGTTACATTGTAAGCACGCGGGAAACAGGGGACATAGGCATTACAACAGAAGTTGTAGCTCTCCTTACTTTTATTTTAGGCGCATTATGTTATACTGATGAAGGAATAAGGATAGCCCCAATATTTGCAATCATAATAACAGCTCTGCTCGCGACAAAATCATATATACACAAATTTGTAAGGAAAATAAGTGAAAAAGAACTGATAAATACTCTGAAATTTCTTATAATTGCATTTGTAATCCTTCCATTACTCCCTGATCAGACAATGGGGCCTCTAGATGTATTCAATCCATATCAGATCTGGCTTGTAGTTGTTTTTATTTCTGCAATAAGTTATGCAGGATATATCTTGATGAAATTAATCGGGGCAGAACGGGGATTAGGATTAACCGGGATTGTTGGAGGATTAGTATCAAGTACTGCAGTTACAACGGCAATGGCATCAAGGGTTAAAGAAAGCGAGTTTATTATAAGGGCAGCAGTATTTGCAGTTATTATAGCAAGTTCAATGATGTTTTTAAGGATTCTTTTTGAGGTACTGGTTATAAATCCTGATCTTGTATCACTTCTCATGGTTCCAATGTTGAGCATGGGAATTTTAGGGATTGCATTAGGAGTACTGGCATGGAAAACTACAAAAATTAAGGAAGTTGGGGAAGAAATCAAATTTAAAAACCCTTTTTCCCTTAGACCTGCACTCCTGTTTGGAGTTCTGTTTTTAATCATTCTTTTCATGTCGAAAATTATGGATATCTATTTTGGAAGCAGCGGACTTTATGTAGCGAGTATTATATCGGGAGTTGCAGATGTTGACGCTATAACCATAAGTATGGCGCTTCTTGCAAAGAATACCATCCCTCAGAATGTAGCGGTAACTGCAATAACTATTGCAGCTATTTCTAATACTGTAATGAAATTTGGAATAGCTTTATTTATTGGTACAAGGCGTTTTGGACAGATAATAGGCGTAATTTTTGCTGCAATCATTGCAACTGGACTTATTGCCGTGTTCTTTATTTAAATAGTTATTTTGCCTTTTAATTAGCAGGGCTATTTAATTTTGATAATCAAAAATATTCACTAAAGTGATCCAATAAAAATTTAAATACTCTAAACCTAAAGTTTAATGACCAATATAAAATTCATTTAATTGAAATAGTAGTATCAAACAAAATTATTGATTTTAAAGTTTAGAATCATTTTATAATTATTTTGGTTTACAGGTGAGAAAATGCGAATACTTTTGATTCACTCTGATTATTTAAGGTATAAAACAAAATCTAAAACAAAAATAGCGGAAAAAATAGAAGATGAAAAGAAAGGCGGCGAATTTGACAACGCTTTAGTGGTTTTTACTGCAGTTGAAAGGGAAGATGAAAAAGATGCAGATAATATAATTGAAAGCGCTGTATCTGAGATAATGAACGTTTCATCCCAGGTAAAACCTGATAATGTAATCATATATCCTTATGCTCATTTAAGCTCATCTTTGAGCTCTCCAGATGCTGCAAAGAATATTTTAATGGGCATGGAATCTAAATTAAAAGAGAATGATGTTTCAGTCTCAAGAATTCCATTTGGATGGTATAAATCATTTGAAATCTCCTGTAAAGGACACCCATTATCTGAACTCTCAAGGACAATAACTGTAAAACCTAAAGAAGAAGAAAAAGGTGAGGAAGAACCTTCAAAATGGTACATTTTAAGCAAAGGAGAACTTCACGACCCTGAAGGATATGAATATGAAAATGAAGATCTCAGAAAACTGATGATGTATGAACTCGGTAAAATGGAATCTTCTGGTGAAGAGCCACCTCATGTTAAATTAATGCGTGAGAAGGGCCTTTCAGACTATGAACCATCAGCAGATGTCGGCCATTTACGCTGGTATCCTAAAGGAAGATTAATCCGTGACCTTCTTTCAGATTACGTTTACGACCTCGTAACTGAATACGGGGCTATGCCTGTTGAAACTCCAATAATGTACGACCTTGCAGATGAAGCAATACGCACCCACGCCGATAAATTTGGGGAAAGGCAGTACCGTATGGGTACTAAAAAAGAACTCATGTTAAGGTTTGCCTGCTGCTTTGGAGCGTTTAGAATATTATCCGATTCATTTTTGACCTGGAAAAATCTGCCTGTTGGACTTTACGAGCTTTCAACATACAGCTTTAGATTAGAAAAAAGAGGGGAAGTAGTGGGTCTTAAAAGGCTTCGAGGGTTTACAATGCCTGATTTCCACTCAGTATGCAGAGATATACCTCAGTCCATGGAAGAATTTGAAAGACAGATAACAATGTGTATGCAGACTGGGGACGACCTGGATGTAAATTATGAAGTTATTTTCAGGGCAACACAGGACTTTTTCGATGAAAATAAGGAATGGATGTATAAAGCAGCAGAAAAAATTGGAAAACCAATGCTTCTTGAAATCTTACCAAGACGTAAACATTACTGGATATCCAAGATGGACTTTGCAGCTATTGACTATCTGGGAAGACCTATAGAAAATCCAACAATACAGATAGATGTTGAAAGCGCTGAAAGATTTGATATAAATTATATCAATGAAAAAGAAGAGGAAGAATATCCTATAATTATCCACTGCAGCCCAACTGGAAGTATAGAACGGGTTATAGGCAGTTTACTTGAAAAAACCGCCATTGAACTTAGAGAAGATCCAAAAAGTTTACCAATGCTGCCTGTCTGGCTTTCACCAATTCAGGCGAGAGTAATCCCAATTGCAGAACGGCATATTGACTTCGCTCTCTCACTTGCTGAATACTTGAGGGACAGCAATATAAGGGCCGACGTTGATGAAAGGTCTGAATCAGTTGGTAAAAAGATAAGAAATGCTGGAAAAGAATGGGTTCCATATACCATTGTAATTGGAGATAATGAGCTTGGAAGCGACCAATTTACCGTAAACATCCGTGAAACTAACGAAAAGGTTTTAATGGATAAAGATGAGTTAATTGCAAGAATCCACGATGAAGTTAAAGGAATGCCAATTAGAAAACTTCCGCTACCTGTTAAACTTTCAAAAAGAGTTAATTTTTAATTAACTCTAATTTTTAGTTTTTAAATTCTTAATTTAACAATATTCTTGTTTTTTTCCATACCCTTAAAATCTATATCTTTATTATTTTATTTTTAGGAATTTATCCTGGCTCATCAAATTCTTGTTTTGAAATCCTTTTCATTACAACTTGTGTTTGATTGTTTACTGTACCACTCGTAAGGATATCTTTTTCGCCTTGAAATTGTATAACGGCAGAACGAGTTTTATCTCCAAATATGCCATCCTCTTTACCCGCATTATAACCATGATCATTTAACCAGCGCTGTATTTTTTTTACTTCTTTTCCCTCAGCTCCTTTTTCTAAATCTAATGACATTTTTCATACCCTTAAAATCTAATATTCTTTGTTTATTGATTCTATTTTTCACCATAAATTTTCAGCTTAATAATTCCCGATATTCTCTTTTTCCATTCTTTCCATAGTAATCTGAGTTTGAGAACCAACTACGCCATCAGTAACGATTTTTTTAGAACTTTGAAATTGTATAACTGCTTCTCGTGTTTTTTCTCCAAAAACACCGTCTTCTTCACCGGCACTATAACCATGATCATTTAACCAGTGCTGTATATCCTTTACCTGATTTCCAGAGTCTCCTTCTTTTAATATATGTTTCATATTTAACACTCCTTAAAATCTAATTTCCATGTGTTATTTTATAATTAAAAATTAATAAAACTGTTCAAAATTCGAAGAATTTTGG
>JAEYQZ010000104.1 GCA_023409695.1 Methanobacteriota archaeon
GGGGTCGGTAAAACAACCCTTTCTGGTACATTAGCATGTATATTGTCACAACGTTATAAAGTATTCGCTATAGATGCAGATCCAGATATGAACCTTGCATCAAGTCTTGGGATTACAGAGCAAATTACTCCAATATCCAAGATGAGGGACCTTATAAAAGAAAGAACCGGTGCAGAATCTGGATCATCATTTGGAGAAGTTTTTAAAATTAATCCAAAAATAAGCGACCTTCCAGAGTCTTTATCTATAAATTATGACAATAAAGGCAATTTAAAACTCCTTGTAATGGGTACCATTGACAAAGGAGGCGAAGGATGTATCTGCCCTGCATCTGTGCTTCTTAAAGCACTTATGCGAAATTTGATTCTTAAAAAAGATGAATTTATTATACTCGACATGGAAGCAGGGATAGAGCACCTTGGTAGAAAAACTGCTGAAGCAGTTGATTTAATGATTGTCGTTGTTGAACCAGGACTTAAATCCATTGAAACTGCAGCAAGGATTAAAAAACTTGCAAGTGATATTGGTATCCCTAAACTTGCCTGTGTCATAAATAAAGTGTCCAATGAGACAGAAGAAAACTTTGCGACTCAAAAAATTAAAGAACTGGGGCTTGAAGTTATTGGCACTATTCCAAGGGACGAAGAAGTTATAAGGGCAGATATGGAAGGACATCCCCTTGCCAAGTATCCTGACTCGGCAGCTTTTAAATCAATAGCAAAAATTGCAGAAATTATTTTAAGCTAAATTAGAAGGTAAAATATGCAAATTGAATCTACTGTTATTTTCACGTATGAAACAGAAGAAGAAGCTAAAATAGCTTTAGGATCACTTAAACCCGACAATATGGGATTTATTGAATCATATGTTGAAAATAACAGTCTCATTTGTAAATTAGATACAGAGTCACTTCGAACTACTCTTGCAACAGTAGATGATATTCTTTTTTGCGAGATGATGGCTGAAAAAGTGATTGATTTTACAAAAGAAGAAAATAAATAATCTAAAAATAAAACATAATTCATAGATTTATTTATAATTATAGTTTTTAAAAGGTGAAATTACATGAAATTCACTCTTAAAGGAGAAATAGTATTCAGTAAAGAAGCAGAAGATGCACGTAAAGATATAGGAGAATTTATAGACCACGCTAATAATGAAATATTCTTAAAAGGAGTACCAGAAGAGCAGAAACAGGACGCATCCCAGATAGTAAACTGGGATTTAAGTGGAAATACTTTGAAGGTTGAAATGGTATCTGGAAGACGGGGAAGAGCGCACGATGCCCTACTACGTGTTAAAAAACCACTCACTCAACTTTTAGGTAAGCAATATCGTTTAGGTGTGCGAAAAATAATTGTAAATTATTATAAAATTGAAATACCTACTGAAGAAAAAGTAGATCTGAAAGAAGTCCCTTATGTAGACAACTATGAAATTAAGGATGATGAAATAATTCTTGAATTTAAAGATCTAGAAGAAGGAGACTTAAGAAACCACACAATTGATAGAGTTATTAAACATGTGACAAGCGCTGTTGCAAGTTCCATTCCTGAAACTGAATGCGGCCCTTCCGATATACTCACCAAACAGGTGACTAAAGTTGAACCAGGTACAATTTTAGGGAAAAGCTGCATGCAGAAATATTTCTTTGAAGGTGACCCTACTGAAGAAGCTGCTAGACTTGGATGGGTTAAAAAATTCCCAGGTAAAGGCCAATGGTTCTACGCACCGCCTCTTGTAGCACTTCAACATGCATTAGAAGAAATATTTGTAGAAAAACTCATTGAAGAGCTTGATTTTGAGGAATGTCTGTTTCCAAAACTCATTCCAATTCCAGTGATGGAAAAAATGAAATACCTAGAAGGTCTTCCTGAAGGGATGTACTACTGTTCCGCACCAAGAAGGGACCCATTAGTATTTGATAAATTCCGTAGTGAGCTTGAAATCAAACGTGAAGTCCCAATTGACCTCCTGAAGGAAGGTTTAAAAGATCCTTCTTATGTATTGGCCCCAGCACAGTGTGAACCGTTCTACGAGTTTTTAAGCCACCAGGTTGTGGATGAAAAGGACCTCCCAATTAAATTCTTTGACAGAAGCGGATGGACATACCGTTGGGAAGGCGGAGGAGCAAAAGGACTTGATCGTGTGCATGAATTCCAGCGTATAGAACTTGTATGGCTTGGAACACCTGATCAGTGTAACGAAATAAGGGATAAAACCGTTGAAATTTCCCACCAGATTGCTGATGATCTGGAACTTGACTGGTACA
Source organism: Methanobacteriota archaeon (assembly GCA_023409695.1). Lineage (GTDB taxonomy): Archaea > Methanobacteriota > Methanobacteria > Methanobacteriales > Methanobacteriaceae > Methanobacterium_D. The sequence goes on from JAEYQZ010000104.1 coordinate 2,273, forward strand.
CAGAGGTAGGGGACGATCCTTTCTATCTTGAAGGTAGAAAAGTTGAAAAACGTGGAATTGAATTCCCAGATATCCCTAAAAAGGAAATGAGGCTTAACGTACCCGGCCAAGAAAAAGGAGTTGCAATTGTGTCTGCAAACATCCATGGAACCCACTTCGTTGAAGGATTTTCAATAAAAGAAACCCACAACCATGGAGTATGGACAGGATGTACAGGTATTGGTTTAACCCGTATTGTGTTTGGATTCCT
>JAEYQZ010000180.1 GCA_023409695.1 Methanobacteriota archaeon
GGGACCCTGAAAAACTTACACTCAGGGTAACCTGCCATCAAAGCCCCTAAAAATGCTTCACCTTCTTTTAATCCCAAAAATTCTCTTATGGGTTCAAAATCAGATGCCATTAGAAGAAAACCAGCCCAGCATGAGCCAAGCCCAAAAGACGGTAACAGTAAGTCCAAATAGCTCAGAGCAATAGTTCCATCCATTGGTGTGCTTCCCTCATTAGATTTAGCGGTAGCAATGAATAAATTAGGCGCTCCCCTTAAAATAGGGTCGAGACCGCTTTTCCAGACGCTGATTAAAGATTCTACTGGGAGCATCTGAGCAAATGGTGAATTTTCCTCCACTAATTTTTCCATCCATTTTATAACCAATCCCGCCAGTTCTTTAACCTTCTGCGGGTCTTCGATGATGATCCACTCAACAGGCTGCTGGTTACCACCAGAGGGCGCAAATCTTACAACATCCATGATTTCTTCAATTGTCTCATGTGGAATTGCCCTTTTTTTGTAGTTTCTGATTGACCTGCGATTTCTCATGTAGTTTCCCATATCTTCAGATGAGATTTTAGAGCTTATATCCTCCATTGGAGCCTCAAGTTCAGGACCAGAAATATTAATAGCCCCTTCTGGACATATTGCTTCGCAGTGCCCGCATTCTATGCACATTGTATCTGCAACGATTTCAGGGTCTGTATTCATTTCCAGATGGCCGATAGTACATGTAGATACACATGTCCCACAGCTGTGGCATGCACTTCGGTTTAGATTAAATTCAGGCATGTTTTTATCTCCTTTTGTGTTTTTAAAATGTTATTTAATTGAATAAAATTTATAAATCATATTAGTTTTTGGTAGTTGTAATATAGATATTTTGATTAAATTATCAAGTCTAATTAAAAAAAATAGTTTGCAAAATTAAATGTCAAAATAAAATAGAAGTTAAATAAAGAAAAATAAAAGTTAGAACCGTTTTCTATCCAACAGTTCCTGCATTTTACCAGGGTTCCATCCGCCAGAAGCAGACTTAGACCTTCCAACCTGCTGAACGTATCCAGTTATACGGTCGTACCATTCAACTTCTTTCTGTTCACCGCAGGTTCCACAGCCGTCCTGTAAACCTTTCATTAAAGTTTTACATTTCAGACAGAAGCTCAGTGCTGAACTGTAAGCCCAGAATCCAATATCTGACTTCCTGGCTATTTTGTTTGTGAGGCTCATGAGTGCATCTGGGTCTGAATAGGATTCTCCCATGAATGCATGGAAAATATGTCCTCCGAGGGTCTTGGAATGGTATTTTTCCTCGATTTTAATCTTTTCAGGTAGTAAAATATCAGCATTAACCGGCACGTGAGAGGAATTGGTGTAGTATGCAGTTTTTCCATCTCCCTGGGCAACGATTTTGTCCCTGTATTTTTCCATATCAAGAGTTGCAAACCTATAGGCTGTAGATTCTGCAGGGGTCTGAAGAATAGTCCATCTAAGACCTGTTTCGGCCTTCAATTTGGCAGTTCTCTCATTCATATAGTCGATTACTTTTAATCCAAATTCATTGGCATCTTTATCTTCAATTCCTGCACCTAAATATGACCTGAGCATCTCATTAAGACCAACGAAACCAAATGACATTGTAGAATTTTCTATTCTGTAATACATACCATCTTCATCATTCGGCTTCTGTGATAGGAATGGAAGTAAATTATAATCATTAAGACAATTTAAAGCCTGTTCTCTTCTTATCATCAACGTTTGCTCTGCAAGGTTCATATAGGAGTCGAGGTATTCAAATATATCGCTATCATCTTTGGAATTGTAAGCAATTCTTGGAAGGTTCAATGTGATATATGCAAGGTTTCCTGTTCTGAAACAATCTTGAGACCAGTCTCCAGTCCAATTATCATTTAATGATGTTCTGCATCCCATGTAATTGGCAAGGTTTCCCCTGTAATCTGGAAGCATATTTACAAAGTAAGATGTTCCAAATTTAGCTGAAAGTTCGTGAACACGCATTATATCTTCATCAAATTCTTCTTTTAAGCATTCTTTCCTTAAAACGTATATTGTATTTGGGAAGAGGTGCGGTTTACCTTCTGAATCTCCATCAAGTAGAGTTTCAGTAAATGCACGCTGTAATAATCTTGTTTCTTCTTCAAAGTCCCCATATGTTCCTACACGTTTTCCTTTAGGCCCATAAGCTGGTTCGTCCTTTAAGAAGTCAGGTACTGTAAATTCAAGGTTGATGCTTGTAAATGGAACCTGCGAACCTCTTGCAGCGTAAGCCATGTTCAGGTTGTATATCAGCATTTGAACTGCCTGTTTTACCTTTTCATAAGGTAATCCTGCCGCAAATGGAGCTACAAACACGTTCCATAGGCTCATGGATTGCCCACCGCTCATGTTCTGCTGGGCTGCAAGCATTATCTCTCCTGTATGGTTCATCAGTGTTTCAATATGATTTGGAGGGCCTGCAACTGAAGTATGGTCTCCAGTACCATCTACTTTAAGTCCATTTTTTATAAATACCCTTAAATCATGCTGTAAACAGTTTATTGGGCGTCCTGCGAAGAATTCAAGATCGTGTATGTGTATGTCCCCACCCATGTGGGCATCTGCAAGTTCGTTTGGAAGTATGTGTAACAATGCGTACTGCTTGAGTGCTTCATCTGCAACATATTTGTGAACAGTTTCAGGATTATGAATCATATTTGCATTATCTCTAGAGCCGTTCTTTATAAGTGAAGTAATGTTGTAGACAGGTATACCAACCCTTGTATACTTTCGTCTTAATGTCTCAAGACCATGTTCTACAAGTTTGGTGTTTACAATTTCCCTAATCATCGGGGCTGTTAGGTATTCAACATCGAGTTTTTTAAGTTCTTTACATGCATCTGTTGCAATCTCTCCAGCAAGCTCTTCTGAAGCGTGTGTTTCCACGATAAGTGTTTTTTCAATCTTACTTTTATCAAATGCTTCTATTGTATCCCTTGTAGTCCTAACTTTTAATTGATTGGCTGCTAAATATTTGCCTGCAGCTTTCCCATCAATTTTTTTAAGGGAATCATGAACCAGTATCTTAATTTCTGCAGTGGAGATACCGTTATAGACTGCAGTTGCTACGTCTGTTGCAATCTTTTCTGCAGCCCAAAGTGAAGCTCCCACCATAAGACATGATTTAACTATTTTTTCATAGCTGAATTTTTCGTATATTCCATTATTTTTCAGAACACACGTTTTAGCCTGTGTAGGCAGTGCAGCCATAGCGCGTGTATCCTTCATTCATAGTCCTCCAAACCACATAAACTGAATCCTCCAGAAAATAATTTTAATTATTTTATGATTTTTATTTATTTAATTCTACTTTAAGGCTTAATAAGTATTTATAATACTTTAATATGACAATTACAATTGATTTTACTTGTAATAATCGTTTAATCATATTAATAGCCGTTATCCTACTAAAACCTATTCCACTTAAATAGAACAGAATTGTAGAATTCTAGTTATATATTATTAACCTCTAAGATTAAAACTTTACTATAGTGTTATAAAACCACTGGTTCGTACCAATACCTGATTTTATATTAAAGAAACATATATAGCACACTAAAAATAATTTTAATTTCTTATTGCATGTAATTTTGATGTTTCATCAAATATTTACACTAATATGCTGTTGAATCCCCCCATATTCCAAATATAGAATGTCAAAATTTTTAAAAACAAAATATTTGGACATTAAACAAGTTAAATTAATGTTAACCAAATCTTACAACATCAATTGACATATCTCCAATTTTTAGGAATACACTCATTAATTTATATAGAGTGATACCATCATGTACTGTATTTTTACATTATAAAAATACATCCAGCGAACTTTGCTTTGATTTATCGCTTTCAAACAACGAATTTATCCCTGATTCAAGAATTTCTATCCTTTGAACAAGGTAAGTATCAATCGGATACCTTTTAGCCAGTTCCTTTGAAATTTCAAGATACTTAACAACTGAACCTTTGGATATGCTGAGTATCAAATTTGAGCCGCATGTACATTCTCCAGAAAGTGGTATTCGTCTATACTTTTTGTTGCACTTAGTACATCTAACTTTCTGTCTGGAAAATGCCCTCGAATTTCCAGCCATGTCAGGTAAAAAGTGAGACTGAAGAACACCCTCTACAACTCCCTTCTGGTCAACAGCCCTTATCTTTTCAGCAATTTTAACCTGTTCTTCCACCTTTTCCTTCATGGTAGGAAGCATCTTGTAAAGACACAATTTTGGGCCGCTGTGGATGCTTGAGGTATTATGTGAAAACATGAGGCCTTGGTACTGATCCTCTGTACCAAGCCTTCTCTTAACATTATCTATAACTGAAATGACATCGGAAGGTTTAGCAAATCCAAGACTTTTTTCATAGAGTTCCAGTGGAAGTGTAGCCATTGCATCAATATTATGCGATTCGTCGTCAATTTCTTCTGGATCTATCCTTGATGAAAGAACCAATGGCGCGTCCATTTTTCCTCCCCTTGAACTTGGAAGGAATATCTTTGAAAAGTTAATTAGTGCATCTAAAAGCAGCATCACTGCATCTTCATCACTGTCACAGTTTCTTCTTTTTGCAGAATGGAAATATGGATGTGCGTAGCAGCATGCTGCTTTTGTAAACCCAACAACTCTTCCTAAAACACCTGCAGAAGTGTGAGGTGCAAGACCAACCACTAAATGCCCAACCAGATCTTCTGCCTCCTTGATATTATAAAATCTATCCAGCTCGTAATAGTTTTCAAGCAGATCATCTATAAATTTTGAAACTCTTACAAAGTATTCTGCACAATTATCTGAAATTATTATATCCTGAATCTTTATCTCAATGATTTGATCATCACGTTCAAGTGGATCCCCATAACAATCATGGGTATATCCAAGTTCAAGCAGTTTTTCTGGAGTTACCCCAACTTCTTTAGGTATGAAATGAGTGATAGGCAGATCAGTAGAATCATGCCTTATTGTAGCGTCTTTAAATGCGAATACATCGTTTTTAGCCCGAAGTATTGCCTTCTCAAGAGGTTCGGGGTATTTTTCCTCAGATATCATCCCTACTACCCCTTTTATCTCATCTAATCTTCTAACTCCCGCATTTTCATATGCCTTTTTAAGTAAACTCGCTAAATTAATCTTTTTCTTTGCAGCACCTGTTGGTTCTGTTCTTGCCCCACATACAGGGCATTTAGCATGGAATGAACTTACTCCACATTCAGTACACTTACATCTTGAAATATCAACGAATATACTTCCCTTTTTGGCCGCTTCAATGATATTACGCCTGCTTCCCCCATTGGTACCTATAGGGAACAGCCCATGAGGTGCAGGTTTCATTTTTCTTTCCTTTGTTTTTTCTGGCCTTCCAACCCTTGTGCCAATATATGTTGGTGCTTTTGCCATTATTTTAACAGGAGACACTTCATTCAGCGCTTCTAAAGTCGTGATATCTTTTTCAGCATTTAAAGGCTCAGCAAGAGTGCTGATCAGTGCATTTGCATGGTCATAATCTATTACCACTTTATTGTCTTGAACCCTATGAGGAACACCTATAACTTCTAAAATCCTTTTAGGAGGTTCTATATCTAATATTAAACCATTTTCTAGGGAAGAATCATCATAATTTTTATACAACCAGCTTCGGAGCGTATTTAAATCAAGACAGGAGGCATCGTGGTAAAAATAAGTGTATTCTGGATGCAGTGGAACATTGTATTTTCTTGATAGTTCAAATGCCTCTTCTGAACCAATATCATTAATTGTTTCCAGATTTAAATTGGGGCCTGTTTCTTCCAAATAATTTTCAGAGTCTTGAATTGTTTTAATCCACCATTCTTCACACCAGGCAGATGGTAACAATACATGGTTATTCCTTAAAAATTCACCAAATGCTACAAGTATATCTCCTAAAAACAGGATTTCTGTTACATCCTTTTTAATCTCCTTAGCTTGTGCTGTGGACTCAACCTTAACTACATCCCCGTTTCTTAATTTAACTATTGGACCATCTATAGTATCACATGGGACAACACACATTCCTTTACCTGGCCTTTCAATTTTCATCTGGGTTCCGACTGCCAAAAACTCCACAATTTCCATGGTTAAAGGACTGATTCCCATTGCAGCCAGTCCTGAATTCCTTGAACGTCCATATCTTAATCTGAAGCCGCCTTTTGCCATAGGATATGATAAAACAGGCCTTCCGCCGATTATATCTCTCATATACTTATCATTTACTTTAGGAGCACCTTCATCTTCATCATCTGACTTAGCACTTCCTTTTGAAAACTTATCCAGCCAATCCCAACCATCTATCTTCAATTTACTGGCATATTTCATTACTTTTGGAGCTTTCTGTATAACTCCTTCAGCTATCGCGAGGAGAGCTCCGCCCCTAATACTGTTGGTTTCAACACGCTCTAAATCACGGTGTGATACTTCTATCTGGTCTGTGGCTTCCCCAGTTACTTCTACAGGGATACTTTTTACTGCAAGCCTTACCTCATCAGGGGTCGGTGAATACTGGAGATTAGTAACTTCTGATTCGTAAAGCTCGACCTCTTCCACATATCTTTCAATTTCCATGTCTGTGGGTTTATAAACATCAAGACCCGCTGAAAGTCTTATATACTCTCCAATTAGAACTGCCATTGCTGCTGCAGTTCCCCCTGCACTTCTTATAGGGCCTGCAAAATAGACTGCAAAATACCAGGTGCTATCAAAGTTCTGTTTAATTTTAACCTTTGCAATTCCCTCCAGAGGTGCAGCAACTACCCCCTCAGTTAAGATAGCAAGGGCAGTACGTAGTGCCTGGTCAGCTTTCAGCTCTTTAACTTCAATTGAATCTTCTTTACCTTCCTCATCAGGCGTTATTACAATTTCTTTTGCTACCTGAAATGCCACTTCTTCCCTTGATGACCATTCCTTTTCTAATTCTTTAATCCTTTTTGCAACGCCTTTTGGGCCAACTAACCCTTCTACTCGCTCTGCTAAATCCTTTGCAAGAGGTATTTCCGGCTCCATTTCCATGTCATGACCTTTAAGCCGTGCCTTTCTAGCTATATCATACAATTTCTCTGTTTCCTCTTCTAAAGTCTCGAAATACCCCATATTGCTCCCTTACCATACTAAAAGTATATTTTATATGAAAATTATCCACCACATTTAAATGCAGTATGTAATTACTTAAGATCAACTTCGTTTAATCATAAAAAGTTAAAATGCGATCTTGCTTATTCTTATGGGTTTAAATAGATAATAAAGATTACTGTGGAGCCTTTATAAATTCCTAAATTGTGTATATTCCCTTTTAAATAGAGATCACGTTATGAAAAATTAATAGTCATGGGCACAACAAACTAAAATATGTAATGCAGGTTTTATAGAAATTATTTAACTTAAAAACATGAAAAAATCATTTGTATTTCTATCCATACATATTATACAGATAATATCTTATTATAGGTTGTTACCAACAAAATAGTACTCAAAATGCAACTAAAACAGGTATTGAGTTTAAATGGATAAATATTTAACAATTTATTATATTATTAAGACCATAGTTAGCGAATCGCAATAAACTCCAATGAGTACGTTACCTGTGAATAATTAAAAAAATAGATAATCAAATCTAATAAACAAGAATAATCTTATTTTATCAATTTTAACGTTGTTTACAGTTATAGCAGACACGGTACAGTTATGATTGATTATAATACGCAGTTGTTTCTGACTTTAAATATCCAAAATAAATGAATAATTAGAAATGTTCAGTTTAATCCATCAGATATTTTAAACCATGAAATTTTAGATTATGCATTAAATAAATTATTTATCAGGCCATCAATGTCTAAAAAAAACTGTTTATTATCAATACCTCTTATTTCCAGAGTTTTAACTAAATCAGGAGGCATATTCAAATTAGTTTCAGTCATTGATTTTATTAAAATGGCCATTTCTATAATCTGTATCTTTTTATTAATTGAACCATCTTCAATGCCTGTTTTAATTGAATTAATTAAAAGTATAAGGATCTCCTTTCGAATTTCCATGATTTGCCTCTCATTTTCATCAGAAGAGGCCATTGTTGCAGGAAACATTGCAAATTTCCTTCCCTTTTCAATTACATCTTTCATGACCAGATTATCCACAATTCGAGTTAAATTAAATCTTCCTGAGATAAAATAATTGTAAACATGAAGGTAATCTGGATATTTTACTGCAAAATCAAAATAAGCACTTCTATAAGCAAAAATCTTATCAATACCTTTCTCTACATTTTCCATCTCTTTTTCTATCAGAGATTTCATAATTTCAGCGCCTCGAAGAACAACTGCAAAAAAAAGGCTGTCTTTATTATCAAAATACAAATAAAGGGTCGCTTTACTCATTCCAACATCCTTAGCAATGTCATTCATTGAAACATCATCATAGCCTTCAGAAAAGAATAATCTTTCAGCAGTACTGATTATCTCTTCCCGCTTCTGTTTTCTTTTCATTTCCTTTCTTTCTAAAGACATTACAATCACTCTGATCATAGATAAAAAGATATTACTTACTTTATAATTTTAATATAATATATGTTTAGCCGGTAAAAAATAATTTGAATAAAACTTAATTGAGTTTTTAACATGTGAATTGATACACCTAAGTTAATAAGCGCTTTTTAAAAAGAGGAGAATTAAAAAATTCTCCAAACTTGACTTTTTTAATCCAATTGGTGATTTACTATAAAGTTTGGATTAAAAAAAAATCTAGAAGGAGCTAATTACGTCTCCGAGTAATTTTATGGATTTTTCTTTGTCAGGGCCAATTGGGGAACCTGCAACGTACTGGGTTACACCCATTTCTCCGAGAGCTTCGATTTTTGGTATGAAGTCATCAGGAGTTCCACAAACAGAGAATGCGTTCATTAAGTCGTCGTTTACAGCGCCGATTGCTCCACCGAAGTCTCCTTTACCTAAGAATTCTCCGAATTTAGCACCAGTGTCTGCAGGTAGACCGTGTCTTTCGAATACTGGTGGTGGTGAACCAGCAGCAATGAAAGCAACAACGATTTTTGCAGCGCCTAAAGCTTTACCAGCGTCGTCGTCAATAGAACAGCAGGTGTATGCTGCTACATCTACGTCGCTTATGTTTTTACCAGCAGCTTCTGCTCCTTCTTTTATTAGAGGAACTGCAGCTTCAAAGTCTTTTGGGTTTGATGCGTTGATTAATGCACCGTC
>JAEYQZ010000209.1 GCA_023409695.1 Methanobacteriota archaeon
ATAAAACTTTAATTCTGATAATCTTATCATCACCAGATTGGGGAATTCCCCGTCCATCTCTATTTGATGTTGCAATATACAGATATCCATCATGCACCACAACCTCTCTAATTCTACCTAAATTAGTAAAAAGGGCTTCTTCTCCAGTTATGCTATTTCCATCTACTGAAAGTGTTATTTTACGTAATTGAGAACCTCGAAGACATGCAACATATAGAGCGCCGTTGTAATAAGCTATTCCTGATGGTGCAAGTGTGAAATCAGTATAGACCATAAGTGGTTTGATATAGCCCTGTGCAGATTCATTTCCCTGGTAGAGTGGCCATCCGTAGTTTCCTCCCTTTATAATGATATTTATTTCATCATTTCTTGTTGATCCATGTTCAGATGAATACATTTGCTGAGTTAGGGTATTCCATGTTATTCCCTGAGGATCTCTATGTCCATAAGAATAAACGTAGTTTCCAAAGGGGTTATCTGGCGGTGCAGTACCATCTTTGTTGATTCTAAGTATTTTACCTCCTAAAGAATTAATATCTTGGGCTGATTGGTTATTAGTGGCATCTCCTGTTGTAGCATACAATTTTCCATCAGGCCCGAACTTTAATCTGCCGCCATTATGGAATTGTGCATTTGGTATTTTATCAATTAAAACAGTTTCATTTTGCAGTGTTCCATTTAATGTGAATCTTGAAATTTTATTTCCATTTGTGCTGGTGTAATATAGGTATACGAATTTATTTGTGTTGAATTCAGGATCTACTGCAATTCCTAGCATTCCAGACTCACCTATTTGGGTGACAGTGATAGTTCCTACTGTTTTAGTGGTACCATTATTAAAGATACTTACCCTTCCACCACGCTCTGTAAAGATCATTCTACCGTCTGGAAGAAAATCAATTGCCCATGGTGTATTCAGATCTTGAACTAAAATTTCGGTTTCATAGCCCTCTTGATTCGCTGGTTTTGGTATAATAGAATATAAAGCTAGAATTATAATTAAGAAGACAAAAACAATAATGATAGCAGTTTTTCGTTTCATTTTGAACATCCTTTTAGTTAGATAATAATATTAGTTTTATTTCTATTAAATCTGTTCTACATTAAAATATGACTTTAAATGTGCTTAAAATGAAAATAGGTTAAATTCAATATCTCTCATTTATTTGGATGTTGAATAAATTTAAAGTCATCTTTAAATTTTTTAATTTTGAATTAAAAAAATGAAAAGTGGGGATGATAACTTGATGGTTAGTGCTCATGTATTTATAACTGGGAAAGTACAAGGTGTGTATTTTAGATATAAGACAAGAGATGAAGCCAAAAAATGCGATGTAAATGGTTGGGTTCGTAATCTTCCGGATGGCCGGGTTGAAGCCATTTTTGAGGGAAATAAGGAGGATGTTGATAAACTCATTGATTTTGCTGGTAAAGGGCCTTCAGGGGCTAAAGTTCTGGATGTTGATGTTAACTGGCAGGATTACAGTGGGAAGTTTGAGGATTTTAAGGTTGAAGAAAATCTCAATCCCTCAAAACCATAGGTTTGGGGCCACAAAAACGTAGTTTTTGCGAGCTTTGATTGAGATTTTCTGAACACTCAAAAATTTTTTATAAAAAATTTTCGGTGTTTGTGAAGCAAGCTTCACAACAGTAAAAACCGAAGGTTTTTACATGCCCCAAAATTCTATGAATTTTAAGGGCCCAAAAAACAAGTTTTTTGAGGTGTTTCATTAGGTTAATTTGTCACTTTTTTTGTTTTTAAGTTGGATTTGCTTAGAACAGGGTGATGCTCCTAGAAATTAATTGTAGTACAGTGGTTGTTTCGTTGAATTGTAAAACTAATCATAAAAATTTAGTATATTTTTTAAACGTTAATTATCGATTTTTATTATTTTAAAGACTATTTTTCTGCATGTTTTCGTTAAATATGGCCTTTAATTGTCTTTTATATTTTAATTCAGTAGGATAGTTAATATTTTGTAATGCAAATTGTTTAATAATAATTTTTACATAAGTAATATTTGATTAGTTAGGTAAAAAAATAAGAATTTTTTCCAAAAATATTGGATTTTTTTAAGAATTTTTGAGTTATGAGGTGAAAATTTGGATCAGTATAAATTATTTTTACAAAAAATGGGTCTAATCGGGACATCAACTTTTTTAGTAACCATAACAGGAATTATGTTGCTACCTATTTTAACTCAAAACCTTTCTATTCAAGATTATGGAGTATGGACACAGTTTCAGATAACGATTACAATTATTCCTGCCATTGCAATATTGGGACTGCCTTATACAATGGTAAGGTTTTTATCTGCCTCCAAAAGTAGAGAAGAAATACAGGAGGGGTTCTATTCAATTTTGTTTACCGTTATATTTGCTAGTATAATTGGAGCTGTCGTATTGTATATTCTGGCAGTTCCCATTTCTGATATACTCTTTAATAGAAACGTAGGGGTTGGATTAATTCTCCCTCTTACTGCATTGATGACAGCGTTATATCTTGTTTTTGTTGATTATTTCAGAGCATCTAATCAGATGACAAAGTATGCTATTTTCACCACTGCACAAGCATATATGGTGGTTATTTTTGCATTATTATTTGTATTGTATGGAAAAGGAGTAGTGGGAGCCGTTACAGGAATTTTGATAACTCAAATTTTAATTTCTTTGATAATGTTTATATTTGTACTTAAGCAGATTGGCTTTAAAATCCCAAGATTCCATAATTTAAGGCAGTACCTGACATTTGGATTACCTACCATTCCAAGTAATGCATCTTTCTGGGTATTAGATGCAAGTGATCGTTATATAATAGGAATAGTACTTGGTATAACTTCAGTTGGTTTCTATTCTGCAGGTTATACAATAAGTTCTCTGCTCACTATTCTTACATCACCTATTTATACAGTTCTGCTTCCTATCTTATCACAGTTTTATGCTGAAAGAAAAATCAGAGAAACCAGATTTCTCCTAAATTACGCTATAAAATTGTATTTAATAGTAGCTGTGCCTGCTGTAATTGGATTATCTATCCTTGCAAAACCTTTACTCTATATATTATCTACACCAACTTTGGCTAATGAGGGATATCTTATAACTCCAATTTTAGCTACTGGTGGACTTTTCTTTGGTCTTTACTGTATTATAACTCAAATAATAGTAATGGAAAGGAAAACAAGGATCACTGGTAACATATGGGCTATTTCTGCAATATCAAATATAGTTCTAGATATAACATTTGGTTACTTCCTTGGAATTATTGGTATAGCTATTATAACGCTGCTTCTTTATCTATTTGCATTTTTAATTACAGTTTATTATTCATTGAATTATATACGGTGCGATTTCTATATAGGCTTCGCAAAGAAAACAATATATGCTGCATTTTTCATGGCCCTATCCCTTATCCTTTTGAATCCATATGGTCCAGTTAATATTATACTGTCCGGATTATTTTCATTTGCATTGTATATATTTGTATTATGGCTTCTTAAAGGAATTAAAACAGATGAAATCAAGTTCTTCACAGGTATGATAAAGGAATCTTTAGTGAATGTTTATTGTGCACTGCGAGGATTATAATATGGAGAGGTATTGTTATGTCTACACATAAAAAAGAATTCGAAGAAATAGAACCTAAAGAAATGTTTACTATATTTGAAAAGCATAGGGGTGACCCTGATTTTGTAGTTCTGGATGTCCGTACTCCTGAAGAATATAAGAATGGGCATATTGAAAATGCATATCTTTTGAACATTAAATCTGATAGTTTTGAAGATGAACTTGAAAAAATGGATAAAAATAAGAAATATTTTGTCTATTGTAGAACAGGCCGTAGAAGCCGTAATGCAGTAGAATTGATGAAAGAAAAAGGATACAATGAAGCCCATAATGTTATAGGCGGAATTGATAAATGGAAACGAAGCAGGCTTCCAGTTGAGAAATAACCATTTAAATAAATTAAATAGAAAAATAAAGTTTATAAATTGTTTGTATTATTGTAATGCTGAAAAGAACAGTATAAAGAACAGTGATTCTATGGTGAAATGAAGTGCCCTGTGCTGCAGCCATTTGAGATCTAATCCTGCTAATTCATGGTAAAGATCTATCACTAAATGGATAAGAGCCGCCAAAATACCTATCTCTAGAGATAAAAATAATACAGAGAGCACTATGAAATGAAAAACTGCTTCCATACACTCATGAACCATCCAGAGCCTTATATTGGAATGTATCATTTTGTGTAATATTCCAGATAACAGGATATAAAAATCAGCAAAAATATTCCAGAAGAGCTTGCTGTGAACTTCGTCACTGATAGCCAGTATCACTGCAATATAAAACCATAGTATTTCCATTATTTACCACGCAATTTATGAGTATCAAGTCTTTATTAATATATTATTAACATAGAGTATATAATTATAGGCTTTAAACTTTGAAAGGGATTAAATATATTTTTATATATCATTACTCTCTTTTGATTTTTTTGAATATGAATTAACTCTATTTAAACCTTTGTGTTATTCGCTGATGTGAAATAGAATGTATTTTTAAATAAATTAGAATGTATGTTTTATAAATATAGACACCGATAATTTTAACAATTTTACTGTGTCATTGGATTAAATATTGTGTTTAAATTAGTTAAGCACATGAAAATTAAAAGTTATTTACACTAAAAAATAATTGAATGGAATCAATAGATTCCTTTTAATTTGAGAAAATATGGACTGCGGCAGTTCCACCGGTTCCACCAATGTTATGGGTCATACCGATTTGGGCACCGTCTACCTGTCTTTTACCTGCTTCTCCTCTAAGTTGCCATACGATTTCGGCTGCCTGAGCAATTCCTGTAGCTCCTAATGGGTGGCCTCTAGCTTTGAGCCCTCCAGATGGGTTTACTGGAATATCACCGTCTATTTCGGTCATACCTTCTTCGATGGCAATTCCACCTTTTCCTTTTTCAACAAATCCAAGGTCTTCTACTGCAAGTAGCCCATTTATACTGAAACAGTCGTGAACTTCAACTAAATCAATATTTTTTGGTTCAAGACCTGCCATTTTATATGCATTTCTTGATGCATGCACTGTTGAATCGATGGTGGTTAAGTCTTTTCTATTATGTAATGCGATGGTTCCAGAAGCTTGTGCTGAAGCTTTAACATATATTGGTGTATCTGTATACTTTTTAGCATCTTCTGCAGGGCATAATATGACTGCAGCAGCACCGTCTGATACTGGTGAACAATCAAGAAGTCTAAGTGGGTCTGCGACTATACTTGAGTTTAATACAGCATCCACTGAAATTTCCATTGGGAACTGAGCTAGTGGGTTTTTAGCACCATTTTTGTGGTTTATAACAGAAACCATTGCCAGCTGTTCTCTTGTTGTTCCGTATTCATGCATGTGTCTTCTTGCCATCATTGCGTAAAGTGATGGGAAAGTGACACCCTGCTGCGCTTCCCATTCCTGGTCTGAAGCTGTAGCAATAGCTGGAGTTGGATCTACTACGTC
This sequence comes from Methanobacteriota archaeon, assembly GCA_023409695.1. Taxonomy (GTDB): domain Archaea; phylum Methanobacteriota; class Methanobacteria; order Methanobacteriales; family Methanobacteriaceae; genus Methanobacterium_D. Next base: position 5,521 of record JAEYQZ010000209.1, read on the forward strand.
GGTCATCTTTTCGACACCTGCAGAAATTACCATGTCATGATATCCGGATGCAACAGCCATTATTCCATTTCTAAGTGCGAGTCCTCCAGATGCACATGCTGCTTCTACTCGTGCACATGGAATTGGTGCAAGTCCTGAATGATCTGCTATCAATGATGCGATATGTTCCTGCTGTACAAAGAGACCTGCAGACATGTTTCCAACGTACATGGCTCCTAATTCGTCTCCTTCTACATTTGCATCTTCAATGGCTTTTATTCCAGCCTCTACTATTAAATCTCTAAATGATTTTTCCCAGAGTTCTCCAAATTTTGTCTGTGAAACTCCGATAATTGCGACGTCTCTCAAGGAATTCCCCCATGAATAATTTTTGAATTATTTGTAATAGTTTAAATTTAAAAAAATTTAAATTAATTTGATTAAGCCATCCTTAGTTTGCCTTTATATTTAGCGTATACAGCATAATCTACATAAGTTTTATTTTTAATCATATCAGCAACTTTTGGAGCATTTTCTCGTCTTTCTTCTATTGCGTCATTTACAGTTATGCTGAATGCATCGCTTCCAGCACCGGATCCGTATGAAACTGCGAGTATGCGGTCTCCTGGTTGTGCTATATCAAGTACAGCTGCTAAACCTAATGGAGTAGCTCCTGAATAGGTGTTACCAATCATTGGAGTTAAAAGGCCAGTTTTTGCCTGTTCGTTGTTAAATCCAAGCTTTTTGGCAACTTTCAGGTAAAATTTACCGTTTGGCTGGTGGAAAACTGCGTGATCGTAGTCTTTAGCTTCTGTGCCCATTTTGTCAAACATACCCTGTGCCGCGGACAGCACGTGTTTAAAGTATGCTGGTTCTCCTGTAAATCTTCCTCCGTGTCGAGGGTAAGGTTTTCCTTCTCTTCTGTAGAAATCAGGAGTATCTGTTGTGAAACTGTAAGTCCCTTCAAAGTCAGCAATTGTATTTTCTTTTCCAATTATGTATGCTGCTCCTCCTGCAGATGCAGTGTATTCCAGTGCATCTCCTGGAGCACCTTGTGATGTATCTGCACCGATAGCCAGGCCATATTCAACAGTTTCTGAATCTACAAGTCCCATACAAACTTGCATACCTGCTGTACCTGCTTTACATGCAAATTCTAAATCTGCAGCTGTTAAGTGTGGAGCTGCGCTAATAGCTTCTGCTACAATAGTTGCTGTAGGTTTTACAGCGTAAGGGTGTGATTCTGATCCTACATAAACAGCCCCTATTTTTTGAGGGTCTATCAGTGCTCTAGAAAGCGCATGTCTTGCGGCTTCAACTGATATAGTTGCTGTGTCCTCATCTGGAGCTGGAACAGATTTTTCTTGTACTATAAGTCCTCTTGAAATAGCGTTAGGGTCATCTCCCCATACTTTTGCTATCTCTTCAACTTTAATTCTATATGATGGTATGTTAACACCATATCCTACAATTCCTGCCATTTGATATCACTACCGTTAAGTAATCTATTTTGTTAGTTTACATGTTATTTTTTTTAGTTTTTGAAAAAATACAAAATTGTATTTACAAATAAAAATTTAACTATTTTATTTCTTATTATTTGCAATGAACTTATAAAGTTTACTATAAATGTTAATTATAAATAATGATCATTACCTTCAAATTCCAAAAATTTAAGTAAATATAATGGATTTTATCAAATAATAAGTAAATATTATGAAAATTAGTTTAAAAGTTGAATGTATAATATTTTAGTTCCTTTTATAAATTCAAGGCCAACCGATGTTTCAATGGCAACATTTAAATAGTTATCTATAGCTAAAAGCTTACCTTCTTTGGTTTCATCATCTTTCTGAAGTATATTGACATCTTTATTTTGAAATTGTTTAAGCTGTCTGTGAAGCGGATTTTCTTTTTTTTCTTCGGATTTAGCTGCTATTATTTTGCCTCTCATTTAATCATCTCGTTATTTTCAGCATTGTAAATATTTTACCTTGGATATTTTTTTAAGTTTTGATATAATTATTTTCTGATTTAATGTTTATTCTTTAGAAAATAAGTGGTTCATCTTTGCTATTATATTCTAATTTAAGATATAACTACTTTACCAAGTCAAATAGTTTATGTAAATAACATATTAACTGGTTATATAACTATTTTTAAAAGATGTATTTAAATCAGATTATTCTAAGAATTATTATTTAGTGATAATTAATTCTATTTATATAAGATGTATTTATAGTGAATGGCATGTGAAAATTCATAGAATTTTCACGGTTACGGGACTGTCAAAAATTGAAGATTTTTGACGCGTAGAAAAATGCATGGCATTTTTCTCCAGCTTCGTTCCGTAAACATAGTTTTTTTAAACTTATAAATTTTAAGTATTCGAAAATCTGTCAAAATCCCTCAAAAATCGAAGATTTTTGATGATTTCATAAACGTCAAAACTGAAAGTCTTCAAAATCTGAGATTTTGAGACTCAGGAAACGAAGCATACGAAACTTCGTTTCGTTGCATCGAAATCAAAGATTTCGATAGTTTCCTAAAGTTTTGACAGTAATTACGCATTTAACTTCAGCACATAAACAAATTATCATTTTAAATAGCGTCAAAAATATTTGGTCATTCATTATAAATCAGATTATTGTAAGACCTATTATTTGGTAATAATTAATCCTATTTATACATTTTGTATTATTATATCTTTATTTACTATTTTTCAATTAGATATTTTAATTTTAAATTTAGATATAGTTACTTTGCCAGTTGTAGCGCTCTTCTTTCCATGGATCGCCATGCATATGGTACCCATTGGATTCCCAAAATCCGGGTTTGTCTTCGGCCATGAATTCTATACCATTAACCCACTTAGCACCTTTCCAGAAATATAATTTTGGGACTACAAGTCTTACAGGCGCTCCATGTTTAGAAGTTATAGGATTTTCATTGTGTCTGGTTGCAAACAGGACATCAGGTTCTAAAAAGTCTTCAATAGATAAATTAGTTGTAAAATTGCCAGATGCATGGACCATAACATATTTAGCTTCTTTCGGGATGTCTACAAGTTCTTTAATTGTTTTTGAACTTACACCTTCCCACAGGTTATTGAGCTTTGACCAGGTGGTAACGCAGTGTATATCTGAAAATACCTTATTTTTGGGAAGAGACATAAATTCATCATAATTTAATTCTTTTTCTTCTTCAACTAGTCCAAATATTTTGAATTTCCATTTTGAAGTATCAATATTTTGAACTGAGCCTGCATGCAGCACTGGCCATGATTTTATTTCATGCTGTCCTGGAGGGATTCGATTTTCTCTTCTTGTATCTTCACTTATAATTATATTTTTATCTGCGAGTATTTCATTAATTTTTTCTTCAGTTAATGGTTCTTCGCCTTTTATTTTCTTTTTAGCAGCATTAAATAATCCTTTCAAGACTTAAACCTCCTTTAATCTAAAAAGTTTAACATGGTATTTAAATCAGTTGTTGGAGCTTTACACATGTTTTCTGAACATATATATGCAGTTGCCTTTTCATTTTCCTGTTTTTTAAATTTTAAAGAATTAATAAGCCCTATTATTTCTGAAGCCTCATCATCAGGAGGCCTTAATGTGATGGTCTTATTTGGTATGTAGTTGCTTCGGATAGAGTTCAACATCATATCAGTATCATTGTTATTGGGGGTTCCTGCAATTACTATCTCGTAAGAAGGACCTAACTTAAAATCGATAGCGATCATAAGCTGTGTATGGGCAGATGGAGCTCTTACAACATCCTGGGAAAATGCCTTTTCAATTTCCACTGCTTTGTGTTTAAGTTCTTCATTTTCTATGATTTTTGAAAGTTTCAGCATGTTAAGCATTTGCATTGAGTTTCCAGAGGGAACAGCACCATCGTAAATCTCTTTTTTCCTAACAAGTATATCTTCACCATCATCAGGCGTGAAATAAAATCCTCCGTTTCCATCGTCCCAGAAATGGTCTAACAATGTGTTGTTCAAATCTATTGCTAATTTAAAGTATTTTAAATTAAAAGACGCTTCATAGAGTTCTAAAAGCCCTGATATAAAAAATGAGTAATCATCTAAATTTGCATTTATTGCAGCTTCACCATCTCGAAAGCGGTGCAAAAGACGATTATTTTCGCATAAATTATCAATAATAAAATCTGCAGATCTAAAAGCTGCTTTTAAATATTTTTCATCATCAAATACCTGTGCTCCTTTTGATAGGGCGGATATCATTAAACCGTTCCAGTCCGTAAGTATCTTATCATCTTTATGTGGATGTACACGTTTCTCACGG
>JAEYQZ010000229.1 GCA_023409695.1 Methanobacteriota archaeon
AATTTTCTTCGTCCAGCTTCTTTTTTATCCTTTCCAATGCTTTTGATAGTTCAAGGCTTGAATTAATATGATCTGCTATAAAATCCGTGATCAGGTCTTCATCATTAATTTCTTCATTTTTAGAATATCCTATAATAGCCAATAATGATTCCTGCCATGCTTGATATTCTTTTGTAGCTGCAAATTCATTTAACAAGTCTTCATTCCCCACGCGCATCACTTCCATTTGCTTAATTCCAAAATCAAGATTATAATAGATTATATTTTAGTTAAATTTCAGGTGAAAACGGGATGAAAAATTTTAAAAACATTTTATATTACTCTGATTCTTATTTGTAATAATAATTACTAATTTAGTAATGAATTAAGATAGTACAAAATTTAGAATATTTCCATGGGTTGTTGAAAACAGTATTCAGTTAACCTGTTCAAATAACAAATATATTAATGACAATTATAGAGTTGTGTTCTGCAAATGATTACACTTTAACCATTAAATCCTTGAAAATATTACAACTTTTTATTTTTTCGCGTAAAATTATGATGGTTAACTATGAAATCAATCTTTATGGAGGTATTTAATGGATATTGGAGCAATTCTTATAATTGGAGGAGCTATTTTAACACTTCCAGTTATGTATGGGATAAGATATGTATTTATAGAGAAAAAACAGGCAGCATAATAATTTTATTAATGCATTGATAATAACTTTAAAAAAGCCGCAGAATTTTCTTTTTCTATAAAATATCGACACCATTGAAGCCCTCAGATACTACACATACTACAGTTAACTCCTAACTCCATTCCATCTGAGGGCTTCACTTTTCATTTTAAAAGGAACTAGTTAAAATTATTTAACTCATTCAACTGAATTTAAATTCAATTTTAGTCGTGAAAATAAATACTGTGCAATTATATTAGTTAGAAAGCCATAAGTCTAAGTATAAATAGTACTAACTGTGTTGATTTTTATGGATATTTTGATTGTTGAGAACGATTCTAACACTATTTCAGATTTAAAATCAATTTTAGGGAATTTAGGGCATACAGTAGTCGCTGTAGCTTCAAGTGGAGATGAAGCTGTCAAAAAAGCAGGAGATTTAAATCCGGATCTAATTCTAATTGACATAAAGATAAAAGGTGAAATGAGCGGCGTAGAAGCTGCAGAGAAAATAAATGACCTTTATGAAATTCCAGTTATATTTTTGACTATTTTTATTAAAAACTGCCTTATTAAATCATTCGGGCTACCAGAAGATGCGGTTGTTTTAAGTAAACCTGTAAAACAAGAGTATCTAAAATACTGCATCTCAAGAGCATTTTTAGAAGACAAATAAAATATTCAAATCTTTAAAAATTAAAAATATTCTTTATATTAACAAAATACAACAGCTCATGGTTAAAAATGCTCAATTAAAAAAACAAATTAGTATAATCCTTAAAAATTTTATTTTAATATTTCTTATTTAAGATAAGTAATTTCATTCAGTTTCCGTATTTAATTTTGAGTTTTCAATAAAAAATGTTAGCTTTAAAACATATAATTAAAACAATAATTTTTTTCTATTAGTTGTTTGTTGTTGTATTAATATTATTATTAATTATAATAATTTTTATATTGATTAGTGATCTTAATTAAAACTGTAAAAAAGATGAGTTGAAAATGCTGCGCATTTTCTAAACTACAACTTTTTAAAAAAAGAGGTGATTCATATGGTCCGAGAAGATCTACCACCCGCACAAATTGGGCCCTTTATAAAAGATATTAATTTTCCTGCAAATAAAAAAGAAGTCATTGAACATGTCCAAAATTGTGATGCCAATCCTGAAGTCATAGCTACATTAGAAAATTTACCAAATCAAAAGTTTAATTCATCACAGGAATTAAAGAAAATTTTAGGTAACGTTCAAAGGCAATTCTAGATAAAACATATTTGTAACTGCATAATACAGATATAAAAATTAATTTAAGACATTTTAGCCAAATAAATATTTAAAAATCTGATATTAAAGGGCATATAACAAAACTATTATTTTATAGATAACATATTAAGATATGATGAAACTTCAAATTTACGCGACTGATGATTGCCCTAAATGCACTGTGTTTAGAAAAAATCTAAAAGAGGCAGTAAAAGAGCTGAATTTAGATAATAAAATAGAAAGAATTGATTTAGAACATGCTATAAAGATGAATATAACCAGCTGTCCTGCATTAATCATAAACGATGAAATAAAATCCATGGGAACGTTGTTATCAGTTGAAGAATTAAAAAAATTATTAAAAGAAAATATGTAGCATTTAACTAATGATTTATGGCAAATCAGATAAAATAGAATAAACATAGATAAAAATAGCTGCATCAACCCCTTAACTTATTTTCAGTTCAGTTTTTTGAAGTGCTGTTTCCAACCATATGGCCTGTTGAAAATGCCTGCTGCAGATTATATCCCCACCTATGGCCACAGCCATAAATTATTTCTCTATCAAAGTATTAAATAGCCATTATACAGCAGAATAAACAAAAATATGCTTTTATTACCAATTCCAAACCCTATTTCAAGCACACAACGAACATTAAAAGTAATAATATTAAGCCACATAAATAATAAGTAAATGATCTTTGAAGGGATAACATGAAATTTCAAAGGGGAAGTATATTCCGGCCAGAAAAAGAATATTATAAAGCAGCCGGAATTTTATTGTTAATAAGTTGTTTACAATTTTTTTTAGCGGTTAATCTAGCTGAAACACAATTTCCAGGTTACAATGTTGCGAAAAACACATTAAGTGATTTAGGAGGTACATTACCCCCTGTAGAACCATCTGCCATGATTTTCAACCTCAGTGTTATTATCATGGGAATTTTGGGGCTTGCAGCAGTTTATTTAATCCTTAAAAGTGGAGGATGCCGCCTATTTTCATCCTGCCTCGCTATTGCAGCCTTAGGTGCTATAGGAGTAGGAATATTTCCAGCATATACTGGAAGTGCCCATGCATTCTTTTCCGTGATCGTATTCCTGTTTGGAAGTTTAGCTGTCATTTTTTCCTATAGATTGGGGTTAAACATCCCCATGGTTGTAGTATCCTTAGTAACCGGCTTATTTTCTCTCTTACTAATCATATCATTCGCTGTAAGTTATGGAAATAACCTTTTTGCATCATATCTAGGTTTAGGTGGTGCAGAAAGGTTCATTGCTTATCCTACTCTTTTATACATTATCACCCTTGGAGGCTACCTTACATGTAGGGGAAAAGACTGGGTTCGGATAAGGTTCACTGAAGGGTACTGGTAATATCCGTTTTTAGTTATTATACTGATTTAGGAAGTTAAATTATCAAATCAATGCAATCCATTACTTAAAATCCCATTGAATAATAAATAAAATAATATATTGAGGAATAAATGTGAAAGAGGTTAAAACTAAGGCTACAATAGGTTTATGGTCTGCAATTGCAATTGGAATAGGCGGAATGATAGGAGCAGGTATCTTCTCTATTTTAGGTCTTGGAATAACAATAGGCGGAAATTTAGTCTATCTTTCTTTTATTGGAGGAGGTATTATTGCACTTTTAAGTGCCTATTCCTACTCTAAATTGAGTGTATGCTATCCTTCAGCTGGAGGTGCAGTTGAATTTCTTATACGCGGATTTGAAGATAATATTTTTAGTGGAGGATTTAATTTCTTGCTCTGGTCAGGATATGTATTTGCTTTAAGTCTTTATGCTAAAGCATTTGGAGTTTATGCATCTACCTTTCTTCCAGCAGGGATTGCAAGTGTAAGTGCGCCAATTATAGCAATTTTAATCATGTTAGTTTTTACGTTGATTAATTTCCTGGGCCCTGAAGTAGTAGGAAGATCTGAAACATTTATAGTAGGAGTAAAAGTAAGTATATTGATTATATTTGCATGTTTGGGGCTTCTTTTTGTAAAGGGATCTTTGTTATCTATTTCGAATTTTCCAGATGCCTTCGGTATTTTAACCGCGATTGCAATAGTATTTTTAGGATATGAAGGTTTTGGACTCATTGCAAATACAGCAGAAGATATAATACATCCTCGTAAAAACATTCCCAAAGCGCTTTATATGTCCATTATCTTTGCAATGTTAATTTATGTTGCAGTTTCACTTGCAGTAGTTGGAAATTTACCTATTCCCGAAATTA
>JAEYQZ010000027.1 GCA_023409695.1 Methanobacteriota archaeon
TTGGTTCATGCAGTATTTGCTACAACATCTCACTTAGGAAGGATTGTTGGTCAATCTCAATTTGGTCAACCTCTGTACCTTGATGTAGTAACATCTCACTTAGGACCAATCGCAGGACACGGATTTATTGTAACATTTTTAATAGTAGGATTATCATACTTAATGACCTTACCAATTCAAGGATTAGGACACCCATTCACACTACCACTGCTTGCAGTGCTCTGGGGAATAACAATAGGTGCTATAGGTTCATCCACTGGGGATGTTCACTACGGTGCTGAAAGGGAGTATCAACAGTACCCATTCGGTGGAGGTATCCCAGTTGCTATTCACGGTGACATAGCCAGAAAATCAGAACTAGGTCCTAGGAACAGTATAGATGTAGTTTACTTCTGTTCTAAATACGGTGGACCTGTAACAGGATTCTGCTTTGGATTAATTGTATTCTTAAGCTTCTGGATTACTATCGTCTTTGGAATGGTAGGTGGAGTAATCGCAGGTATTGTGATATTAATACTCTTGATAATCATCAATAACAGAGTAGAAGTATTTGCAAGAAGCAAGTACGGACCATACGAAAGAGAATAAGGAGGAATTATGATGGATCCATTATTATTAATCGGCGCTGTAACCGCTGGTGGGCTCCTAATTGGTGGGGGTGTACACTTCATACCAGTAGGTGGTGCTCCAGCAGCTATAGCAACAGCAACAGGTGTCGGAACCGGTACTGCTATGCTTGCAGCTGGTGGTGGTATGACAGGGCTCATAACAGCAGCTTCTTTAACTGGTCAATCACTTCCACTTATCTTAGCATCAGGTGCTATCGGTTCAGCTTTAATGCTCGGTATAACCATGCTTGCAGGTAACTTCATCTATGTATGGGGTGTAGGATGTGTACCAGCATCAGCAAAAGTGGATACAGACCCACTAACTAAATATAATCAAGAGAAATACGTAACACCAGGTACCGAAGGTCACGGAATACCTACCGTTTGTTTTGTAAGCGGAATTATAGGCGGACTTTTAGGTGGAATTGGTGGAGGATTAATTTATTACGCTCTTTACAATGCATTAGTCGCAACCCCTGCTTACGCAGTGCCTGCAGGCGCAACAGTATCTGTAGCTGCAGCAACACTTGCAGGAATATTTGCACTAGGAACATTCTTTGTAAATGCGGTTGTAGCTTCCTATAACATAGGAGGTACTATAGAAGGATTCCACGATCCTAAATTTAAGAGACTCCCAAGAGGAGCATTAGCTTGTATAATCGCATCACTAGTAATAGGAATAGCTGGAGTAATGCTAGTTCAAGGCGGAGGTGTATTATAATGTCAGCAGCAGGCGGAGGACCCGCAGGTGTCGCTATACCACAATCAAGAACTATCGCTCTTGGAGTTATAGGCGGACTTGTAGGTATATATTTAGTACCATACGTTGGAGCAGTAGGTGGAGCACTTACCGCATCACTCGGTGCAGTCGCAGCCATAATATGGGGTGCTGACGCTATAAGAAGAGTCGCAAGCTACGGTTTAGGTACTGGTGTGCCTTCAATAGGATACATGTCCCTTGCTATAGGTATTGTAGGTGGTTTAGCAGGAATAGCTGGAGCTATACTGTTTGGATCTAGCCTTGTTATAGCAGGACCTATTTTAGGACTTATTATAGCTATGATAATTGGTGCAATAGTCGCATTGATAGGTAGAAAAGTAATTAAAATGAAAATACCAGTTCTGGTACAGTGTACCGCTGAACTCGCTGGTGCAGCTGCATTATCTGTAATTGGATTTTCAGCAGCTATAGCAGGAAGCTTATCAATGGCAGCAATACAAACTTCAGTTATTTCAACTGGATTTATAGCACTGCTCTTTATCTTAAACACAATGGCTATACAACACCCATTCAACGCATGTTTAGGACCAAACGAAGATCAAACAAGAACACTTAAACTGGCTGTATCTACCGGTTTCATCTCAATGGCAATTGTAGGCTTACTTGCATTACTAGTATCTGGTAATTCATGGATGGCTATAGTTCCTATAATCGGTGCTTTAGGATGGTTAGTATCATTCAGAGCCTTTGTAAGTGCATCTGCCGAAGCAGCAGCATCAGTTGCATGGTCCGGTATGTGGCCTAAACAAGAGGAGCACTAAGGAGGAATCAAGAATGGCAGAAATTTTACCATTAGTAAAAGTTGTTCCTGAAATGAACTTAACCCTTGACCCTTCTACAGGTAAATTAGGGGCCGCAGTAGGCGGTGCAGTAATAGTTTCCTTAGACACAGTAAACGAACAATTAAATGAGTTAGAAATTGCAGTAGATGATTTATATACATCTTTAGATCCAACCACTGCTCCTGCAAACTCTTTCCCTGGAAGAGAAGGGGTTTACATGAACGCAGGTAAGTTAACCAACATGGTCTATGGATTTATATTAGGGCTTATACTGCTTGTCGCTCTATTTGGAATTTAGGAGGTGTTTTAGTTGGCTGATAAGAAATCACCCGCAGAAGGATGGCCTGTGGTTAACGGGGATTACATAGTCGGTGACCCTGAAAGCCCGGTAGCAGCAACAACACTCGGATCACACAACGAAGATGTAGTTGCAGCGGCTGGAACTGCTCTTGCAGGACCATGTAAAACCGAAAACCTGGGAGTCGAAAAGATGGTTGCAAACCTGATATCAAACCCTAACATAAGGTTCCTCATATTATGCGGATCTGAAGTGCAGGGACATATTACAGGTCAAAGTATAGAAGCTCTACACGCTAACGGTGTAGATGAAAAAAGGAAAATTGCCGGTGCAACCGGTGCAATACCATTCATCGAAAACATTCCAGATGAAGGAATAGAAAGGTTCCAGCAGCAGTTAGAAATCATAAGTATGATTGACACAGAAGATGCTGGACAGATTCAAGCTAAAGTTAAAGAGTGTATTGAAAAAGATCCAGGTGCATTCGAAGAAGAAGCAATGGTCATTAAAGTAGAAGAAGGTGGCGCAGAAGAAGAAGAAGGCGAAGAAATAAAGCCAGTAGCTCCTGAAACAGCGTTAATCGAAGCTAGAATGCGTAATATCCAGACTCAGGTTAAAAGCGTGGGTGGATTACAGAGAATATTCGCAGGTATGTACGCTGGAAAAGTTCAGGGAATCATGCTAGGTTTAGCCTTTACACTGGTCATTGGAACTATACTACTCTTGAAATAATGGGGGTTTTAGATGTTAATATCAAATAAACCTAATGTTAGAGGCATAAGAAAAGTAGCAGAAGATGTAAAATACCGAGCTGGATTAATCGGTAGAGATCAGAGGTTATTTGCCGGGCTCACAGCTACCAGAGTTGAAGGTATGGCTATGGGCTTTATACTGGCAATACTCTTAGTAGGACTCCCAATTTTATGGGTAATAAGATAGAGGGGCATGATAAAAATGGCAGAAGATAATATACCAACAGTTATTGTCCCATCCGATGATTTCAATAAAGCTAATGAGAGATTAGACGACATGGAAGAAAAAGTAGAATTCACATGGGGTGAAATCTCTCAGAAAATGGGTCAGCAGATCGGTAGGGATATAGGTATCCTATACGGAATAATAATAGGACTCATAATCCTGTTTATAACATTCAAAGTAGTAGCAATAGGCGCAATACTACAATCTTTAGGCGTGTAAATTAGGAGGTTTACATATGTTTAGATTTGATAAAGAACAAATTGTAATAGATGTTGCCGGAGTTAAAGTTGGAGGCCAGCCTGGTGAATATCCGACTGTTTTGGCAGGTACCATATTTTATGGTGGACACAAGATTATAAGCGATGAAAAAGCAGGTGTCTTTGATAAAGACGCAGCTGAAGAACGTATAAAAACTATGGAAGAAATGTCTGATGTTACTGGAAACCCATGTATTGTACAGACTTTTGGTGCAACACCAGAAGCTATAGTCAAATACCTGGAATTTGTAGGTGACATTTGTGACAAACCATTCATGATAGACTCAACTTCAGGTGAAGCTAGAGCTGCAGGTGCAAAATATGCTCAAGAAGCAGGATTAGCTGACAGAGCTATATACAACTCACTAAACATGGCTACAGAAGCATTTGAAGTAGAAGCACTTAAAGAAACAGACATCACATCATCCATTGTTCTCGGTTTCAACCCAATGGAAGCTGGTGTTGACGGTAAAATCAGCATCTGGGAAAACGGTGGATCAGCACTAGATAAAGGATTATTAGAAACCGCTGAAGAATGTGGAATCGATAAACCATTTATGGATGTTGCTATTACTCCTTTAGGTCAAGGTGCAGGTCCTGCATGTAGAACTTCCTTTGCTGTCAAAAGCAAATGGGGATACCCTGTAGGTAGTGGTATTCACAACGTTCCATCAGCATGGGACTGGTTAAGAGGATACAAAAAAGAACACAAAGAAGCATGGCCTGTTTGTGACGTAGGTTCTAACATCGTCCAGCAAATGGCCGGTGGTGACTTCGTATTATTCGGTCCTATTGAAAACGCTAGAATGGCGTTCCCTGCATGTGCTATGGCTGATATATTCATAGCAGAAGCAGCTAAAGATATAGGAACAGAAGCAGTCGAAGGACACCCAATGTTCAAATTATTATAAGTGTTTAAAGTTAAGAGGCGGTTTGAATCGCTCTCTTTCTCTATTTTTTTCTACTATTCTAAGTTAATTTTTCGAATTTTCTAAAAATGCATCATTTTGTAATGATTTAAAAATAGACTATTTTTCAAATTATAAAAAAAATTTCACAAGATTTATATTATTTTCCATTAAATCTATTTTCAGTTTTAATAATTTTGGAGATTAAATATTTTTGGAGGTTGAAGGAAAACTGTAAGTTTTCCGAAACCCCAGAAAATAGGAAATTTTTTGGAGGTTGAAGGAAATTCATAGAATTTCCGAAACCCAAATCAAAGATTTGGAGGGTTATTTCATTGTCATTATTGGGGAAAATATTCAGCAGAGGTCCAAAACCAGTTATAGCAAAAAGCAGGTATGTATCTATTGAAGATGTGAAAGCAACTGCATTTACCAAAAAAAGAGCGGGAGCAGGGCTTTCAACCAAGCCTGAGACTTATTATATTGTTGCTTCTGTAGAGCTCGGAAACACAACTACAAAGTGTATCCTTACAGCCACAAATCTTGAGACAAGTAAAACTTATCTTCTTGACAAAACAGTTAAGATGACCAGGGATATCAGGCCTCCAAAGCCTGGAGAAAATGTCTTTGGTGAAACTGTATGGGAAGTAGAGCTTACAAAAGAGTCAGTTTCTGAAATGGTGAGGGATACTATCCTTGAATCAGTAAAACGTTCTAAGATTGATATAGATAAAGATCTAGATTTTGTTGTGCGTTCAACTGGAGTTACAGCCGGATTTGCTTCTCCTAAAGAAGTTGGAGACCTCATAATTGCTCTTGCAGATGGATGTCTTGATGCAGGAATCCCTCCAAGTAAGATGGCACCAGCAATGTCAAAGGACAGTTTCCCTAAAAGGTTAAGGGACTATACCTTAATTGAAAAGGTCATGTTTGACGGTGCTGTTGTAAGTGTACTTCCACCCACTGGAAAAGCTGTTGTTGCAAATGAAATGGAAGGAGAACTCGTTACTGCAGGTATTAAAGTCGGTGCTAAATGGACTAATATTGATTTCCGTAACCCATGTGTTTCAATGGATTTTGGAACAACACTTGCAGGAAGGATAACAAACGGACAGGAACCTTATGCGCGGACAATTGGAAACTTCTGCGGACTTGCAGGGGCAGTATCTGATGCAATAATACGTGGAACTGAAAAGGTAGATAAAAGGGGCGGAGCAGCTTTAGATCTATATTCAAGGGACATATTAAAAAAAGCTGACTGGAAAGCCGCTGAAGAATATGCTGCTCGTGTTCATGACCATATTGATATAAGAAAAGTCCCTGAAAATAGGGATAGGTTTGGAACAGTACCTGTAGATCCTAAGTCTGCATATGATGCAGGAACAACTCTTATAGGTTGTGACGTGGGTAAAAATGGGGATAAAATTCCTAAATTAACAAATATTGGTCATGAGATTTACGCTGATAGTGGAATACACACACTTTTTGCAACACTTGATCATGTGAGTGCAAATATTGTTAAAAGATTGGGTGATGAAGCGTTTGAGGAAGGAGTTATTGAACAAGGTTCCATGCTTGGTGTAACTGGAAGAGCTGGAATAACTGGAAGAAAACCTGAATTTGTCCTTGATTATTCTAAAGATAAATTCAGCGGCACTATCTTTGTATCAGACGCACTTGCAATGGGTGCTGCTGTAATGGCAAGATGTATGAATTCCATGGGAACACCGCATATTCCTATCGGTGGAAAACAGGGTGGTGCATGTATACTGGGCCAGCGAAGAAAGATGCAGAAACAAAAAGGTATGATAGATTAGCTGCTTTGATGCAGTATATATTAGCTTCAATATGAACTATGCATTTTAATTAGCTAAAAATATCAGATGATTAATGGATACAACTAGATAATATTGTTCTATTTCATCTGTTTAATTTCTATTTTTTGTGATTTATTTTTTAATACTTTCTATAAATGTGCAAAAATCACTAAATCGGGTTATTAGGTTTAATTTAATTTTAAAATAAAATAAGTTAAGAAAAAATTAAAAAATATATAAATTTTAGAAGGCCCTCGAACATTTTATGTTCTGGGTATTAAAAATTCGAAGAATTTTTAAAAACCCTCAAAAAATCTACGATTTTTTGGGGCATTGAAAAAATCTCTAATTTTTTCAATAGCTTCTAACTTCTTCTAACCTTTTTATTCTCTCATTTATTGGAGGGTGAGTTGAAAATAAGTTTAATAAACTCTTTGCTTTTCCTCCAAATGGATTTACTATGAACATGTGTGCTGTAGCAGGATTTGCGTCATTCATTGGTCTTGCGCTAGCTCCCATTTGAAGTTTTCTTAAGGCGTCAGCAAGA
>JAEYQZ010000035.1 GCA_023409695.1 Methanobacteriota archaeon
ATTTGAGAGAGTGTCAAAAATGAAAAATGTTTACAAAACGGGTTTAATTGGATATGTTTTGGTGATGATTTTTAGTGTACTTACACCAATAATATTTAATAATGAACAACTTCAAGCGTTTGTAATATTCCCCATAATTCTAATTTTAGCCTATTGGACTAAAATGAATGGTAAAGAGTTGGGTTTGGAGTTTGGAAGTTTAAGAGATTATGTGTGGGCTATTTTATATCCAGTAAGTATTTGTTCAGTGATTATTGTCATTGCATTGGCAACTGGGAATATTAATGGGATTCAATACTTTGATGGAACAGCTGGAAAAATTGCTTATCTTTTCCTGTATACGCTTATATTAGCATTTGCCACTGAAGAAGGCTTTTTCAGAGGATGGCTTTTTGGAATACTGGAACGGGGCAAAATAAATCCTAAATGGATTCTCTTACTCACGGCATTAGCATTTGCTTCATGGCATTTACCTTTATTCTTCCTGAGCCCATCGTTCACAATGAGTATGCTTCCTATATACATTACTGGAGGGATTATTGGAGGGCTTACCTTCGGACTCTTACGGTACATTTCAGGTTCTATAATTGTAGCATCATTCTCCCATGCTCTTTGGAATACATTAGTTTATATTCTATTTGGTTTCGGCAGTACTATTGGTATTTTGGGAATTAAAATGACTAACATATTTAGCCCTGAAAGTGGTTTGTTGGGATTGGCTTTTGGTATAGTTTTCCTGGTTATTTTATGGTTCTGGGCCTCTAAAAAAATAGGTTTCAGTTATCCAACAGAAAAATTGCCTCAAACCAAAGAATGTTTTTAATTAGTAATCCTGGACTTCCTTGCGATGTCCAGGACAATTTATGTTGATGGTCCAATTTAAAACTGTGTTTATGTTTGTTTATATTTGGATGAATTAATTGAGTAAATAAGTTTAATGTGACAAATATGAATTAATTCTAATTAAAAGAGAATTAAATGAGTCAAGAGCTATATAAAATAGAATTTAAGGCCTTTTGAATTATATAAAAATAAGTGATCTAATGATTGTATCTATACTTTAATATTTGAAATTTTTTTAAAATGAGTAATTGAATATGGTGCTATTGCATAAAAGTAAGCTATATGCCTTGGTTCATATGGTAAAGCTTAATAAAATGGAAATTTCCTTTCTAACCTTGAATAATTTCAAAGAATTAACTTTATTAAGCTTGAACTATTAAATTGTATTATGAAAATTGCAGTCATTATTGGGACAAGGCCCGAGATAATCAAAATGGCCCCTGTAATCGATGAAATAGAAAAAAGAGATATTAATTATATATTAATCCATACTGGACAGCATTACGATCATGAAATGTCTGACCAGTTTTTCATCGATTTAGAATTAAAAAAGCCCGATTTTAACATAGGGGTTGGCTCTGGATCCCATGGAAAGCAAACAGCGACAATGATGAATGGTATTGAAGAAGTTTTAGTTGCAGAAAAACCAGACATAGTCCTTGTTCAGGGAGATACTAATGCAGTACTTGCTGGAGCACTTGTGGCATCGAAGCTCCATATTCCAGTAGGTCATGTTGAAGCAGGTTTAAGGTCTTATGATGAATCTATGCCTGAAGAAATAAACAGAGAAGTTGCAGATGTATGTTCCAAACTTTATTTCGTGCCAACTGAGGAATCAGCAATTAACCTGCTTTTTGAAGGTATTAGTCCAAAAGATATTTTTATAACTGGAAATACTATTGTTGATACCTGTATTAGAAACCTTAAAATTGCGCAAAAGTCAGAAGAAAAACCTAAATTTGATTTTGATGGAGATATTCTCACCCTTACCATGCACAGGGCAGAAAACGTTGATAACAAAGAAAGGCTTCAAAATATTATAGATGCACTGTTAGAATTAGATGATGTAACAGTTGTCTTTCCAGTACATCCAAGAACAGTTAAAACCCTTAAAGAATTTGACATGTTTGAAAAATTGGAAAATGCGGATCATATTGAGCTTATAAAGCCTGTAGGCTATCTTGATTTCTTACTTCTTCTATCCAAGTCTAAATTTATCATGACTGATTCTGGAGGATTACAGGAGGAGGCAATTACATTAAATGTACCTTGCATGACTTTAAGATATAACACTGAACGCCCTGAAACAGTTAAAGCTGGAGGGAATATCCTTGTTGGGGCAGAAAAAGATAAAATAACAAGTACAGTTAATGCAATCTTAAATAACGATGATCTTTATCGTAAAATGAGCAAAGCTGAAAATCCTTACGGCTCTGGTAATTCTTCAAAAGGCATTCTTGATGCAATTTTAGATCTATATAATCAGGGAGAACTTAAAATAACTGTACCTGAAGATATAATGAAAAACAGGACTCGTAAACTTCTTGAAATTAAAGAAGATATATCTGTATTGGAATTTGAAAATAAAGAAGATTCAATAGTAAAAATGGTCTTTGAAGAGGGTAATGCTATATTTCCCTATGAGAATCTTAACTTAAATGGTAAAACTGCATTAATTGATAGTTTTAAATCAGATTAGTTGTTATATTTTGAAAATTAGTGTAGTATTGATAAGTAATTGTCAATACTTCAAATTATTGATGTAACTTAATTTATTTAACTTTTTTATAGTGAGAAGTAACTTTTTAAACTTTTAGGTATTTACATTTTTTAAATTGAGGAAATTTCTCAAAACACATAAACAAATTATCTTATTAAATAGCGCCAAAAGTATTGGATCATTCACTATAAATTGGATAAGTTTTAATTGATTGAGGCAGTTATTAATATTGAATAATTAAATTTCGAAATTAATTAAATATTTGTTATCAACATTTCATAATTAACTAAAAGGGATAGAAACAATGATTCTTGAAAATTCAAAGATTACAGTTTTTGGTCTTGGTCACATTGGGCTCCCGACTGCAGCCCTTTTTGCAAACAGCGGTTTGCAGGTTACAGGAGTTGACATAAACAAAAGAACGATAGAATATGTAAATAAAGGCAAAACTCCAATTATGGAGCCTGGACTTGATGAATTGGTGAAGAAAGCAGTTGAAAGTGGTAAACTAACTGCAACTGATGATGGAATCGCTGCTTCTAAGAATTCAAGAATCAAAATAGTAATTGTCCCAACACCGGTGGATGAATTTAAAAAATCAGATTTATCTGCTGTAGAATCAGCATGTAAAAGCATTTCAAAAGCTTTAAATAAAGATGATCTTGTTATAATAGAGAGTACTACACCCCCAAAAACCTGTGAAAACGTTGTAATTCCCATACTTGAAGAAAGTGGATTAAAAGCAGGGAAAGACTTTGGAGTAGCATATACTCCGGAGAGGGCACTTCCAAATAACACTATTTATGAAATGACCCACAATGCAAGGGTAATTGGTGGAATCAACGAAAAAAGTGCAGATACAGCTGTTTCTCTTTATGAACACATTACAAAGGGTAAAATAATAAAGGTCAATGATTTGATAACTGCAGAGATGGTCAAACTAATGGAAAATACGTATAGGGATACCAATATAGCGCTGTCCAATGAACTTGCAAAGGTCTGTGAAAAACTTGGTATTGATGCAATAGAAGCTATAGCTGCTGCAAATCATCACCCGCGAGTTAATATACATACTCCAGGTCCTGGTGTTGGCGGACATTGTTTATCCATTGATCCATACTTTATTGTAGAGATAGCTGAACAAGAAGGGATAGAATCTACTTTAATAAAAAATGCCCGGGCTATAAATGATGGAATGCCAGGACATGTTGTTGAAATTGTAATTGATACGTTAAATAATGCTGGAAAACAAATCAAAGGTTCTAAAGTAGGTATACTGGGTGTCGCATACAAAGGAAATGTAGCTGATGCCAGGGAAACACCAGCCAAACCACTAATCGAACTTCTACTTGGGGAAGGCTTTGATGTGTACGCCCATGATCCACATACTTCCAGTGATTTAATAAAATACTTTGGTGCCAAGCCTGTAAGTATGGAAGACGTTTTGAAGTGTGACTGCGTCGTGCTCATAACTGATCATAACGAGTATAAATCAATTACACCAGATATGATTAAAAATAAAATATTCGTTTGTACAAGGCCTATTTTGAATCCTGATGAATTTAAAAGGGAAGGCGTTATCTTTAAAGGAATTGGACGGCTTTAAACTTTTTTTGGAGTTGATCATTTGAAAATACTTGTTCTTGAATATATCACAGCTATGGGAATTGACGATCCCTCTTTATGGTCTGAAGGACAGGCAATGCTTAATGGATTTTTAGAGGATTTTAAAGATAGGGATGTAGATTATCTCATATCTTTGGACCAGTCTATTTCTTGTAATAATTATTGTAATCCAGTTAAACTTGAAGGAGAGCTAATGGATTGGTTAAATGAAAATATATCAAATTATGACTCATGTATTGTAATAGCTCCTGAAGAAGATTTTATTTTATATGATATAGTGAATTTCATCGAAAAAAAAGGCGTTGAGATTATAGGATCAAGCTCAGATGCAGTAATGACATGTTCTGACAAATTCAAGATGTACGAATCTCTTAAGGGTAAAGTGCCCATTATCGAGACTGAAAAAGTATTTTTTAATGAAATCGATAGCTATAAACAATTTAATAATAAACGGATTTTAAAACCTGCTGATGGAGTTTCATGTTCTGGTGTACATGTTGTGAGTTCAAATGATGAAATGAAAAAAGCAGTCTCTTTAATTGAGACTAATCTTCCCTATTTTATAATTCAAAATTTTATAGAAGGAATTTCAGCCAGTGTTAGTTTGATAAGTAATGGCAGGGAAGCGGTTCCATTAAGCTTAAATCTTCAAGATATTCATTTTACAGACGATGGAATAAATTATAATGGGGGAAAAGTTCCTTTAATTCATGAACTTGAAGATGAAGCAAAGGAAGTGGCCAAAAGAGCTGTAGAATCAATGGATGGTCTTAAGGGTTATGTCGGTGTTGATATGATTCTGGGAAAGGAAGTGTATCTGGTTGAAATAAATTCGAGGATTACAACGCCTTATGTGGCTTTAAGGCATCTTCTAAATTTTAATCTTGGTGATGTCATTTTAGATTCGATATATGGTAAATTACCTACAAAAATTAATTTAAGTGGAGCAATATCATTTTGTAAAAAAGACGATGTCTTAAAGCTTGAGAAAGTAGCATGAATACTGATTAAAAATACTGTGAATTTAATTATATGCATTTTAAATGTTTAAAAAAAATCATTGATGATGAAGATATCTTTAAAATTCAAAACATAATTTAAAATAAATCGAGTGATCTTTATGAAAATTGCAGGATTTGACATAGGTGGAGCAAATACAGACCTGGCAGTGGTTGACTTTGATGATCAAGGTAATATAACAGGAATTAAAACAGATTTTGAATATTTTCCAATGTGGTTAAAAAATAATGAACTGGGTGATGCTCTTTTACGCTTACTTGGTGATGATTTAAAAGATATAGATGCTGTGGGCATATGTATGACAGCAGAACTTGTAGATGCCTATAATACAAAGAGAGAAGGAGTAATAGACATTGCAAAAAAATCTAAGGAATCTTTTTCTGTTCCTGTAGGTTTCATTGGAATAAATGGGGTTTTAAGTTTTGAAGAACTTGCTGAAAGGCCTGATGAAGTTGCTGCAGCAAACTGGATTGCAACATCTAAAATAGCAGCAGAAATAGAAGAAAATTGTATAATGATAGATACAGGAAGCACGACAACTGATATTATTCCAATTAAGAATGGATCAGAATGTGCTAAAGGTAGATCTGATCTTGAAAGATTAAAAACAGGAGAACTGGTATACAGTGCAACTCTCAGAACAAATTTAGCTGCAATAGTAGATAAAGTACCTTTAGGTGATGAAACTGTGAGGGTATCTTCAGAACTTTTCGCAGCTACCGCCGATATTCACACAGTACTTGGAAACATAACTGAAGAAGATTACAGCTGCAGTACTTCTGATGGGGCCGGAA
Source organism: Methanobacteriota archaeon (assembly GCA_023409695.1). Taxonomy (GTDB): domain Archaea; phylum Methanobacteriota; class Methanobacteria; order Methanobacteriales; family Methanobacteriaceae; genus Methanobacterium_D. Next base: position 6,004 of record JAEYQZ010000035.1, read on the forward strand.
AATCAAAAGAAGAGTGTATGAGGAGAATTTCAAGGGTTATTTGTGGAGATATGGATATGCTGAGTGAATCTGACATAGAAAATATTGCAGCATACATCTACAAAAGACAGGCTGAAAAAGTTGCTGAAGCACTTTTAGAAGTTTCAGAAAGGGAAAATCTCACAAAAGTTGTAACAACTGGTCTTGGCATGGACATAGTTGGTGCAAAAGCAGCAGAAGTAGCTGGACTTGAATCAACAGGCATGAATGCAATACTTAAAAAGGATGAATGTGTTGTTGCCCCTGCAGTTGGTACTGCGCTGATGATGAGAGATTCCTTCAAAAATTCAAAGAATTTTTGAGGCCCCGAAAATTTTCCAATTTTCGAGGGATGTCAAAGATTAAATTTATTTTAACTCTTTTTTATTAAATTAAGACTATCTTTGAATTTGATAACAGCAAATTATAATAAGTTTTAAACTAAAACCAAACCTTTTGAATTGAGGATATAAACGGAAAGCGTAGTGATTTAATGATTAGAAAGATGTTCATAATACTCATTTTATTTGTGGGTATAATAGCTGCAGCTTCATTTATGCTGTATAATTCCAGTGACCATTCTACTTTAGGTTCAGACAGCAAAGGATATGTCACTAAAGATGTATATGCTCATTACAGTACTTCTGCTCCTAAAATAGCAGTTATAACGGGGATGCATCCAAGGGAAACTTCTGCTAAAACGGTTGTACCTGAAGTTATTAAATTCTACGCGCTTACACATAATGTTGAAATTGTAAATTATAAGGTAACTGTAACTGACAGCCCGCAAAGCTTCACAACTGGTCGTTACAACGGTCAAAGTCTTGTAGCTAAATATGTAACTCCGGATATTGCAAAATCAAATTACAGTCTGGTAATAATAGTCCATGACCATGAAAAAGGCTATGGTAGTGGATATTATATTGCTACTCCAACAATGGACTCACAATCAGTAAATCTTGCAGAAAAAGTGAGCAGTCTTTTACCTGATTTTAATTATTACCAGAGAAACACGGATTCAAAAGCTCAAAGTTCATCAATTACTCAGGTTGACACTCCAATTGTAAATACAGGAACTCCTGTATTTGTTTATGAGATTCCAGAATGGTTAAGCAATTCTAGTGTATTTACTAACTCCAATAGGTTAATTGATGCGTGTTTTAATTCAATTTAAAGAATTAAATGCATTTACTTTTTATTTTGGACGATATGATTTCACAGGAAAATATAATGATGAAAAAAGCTTTAGTTATACTTGGTATAGTTGTATTTATTATTGCAATTATGTGTGGATCTTTAAATACAGCTAGTTCCACCAAACATACTACTTTAGGCTCAGATAACAACGGATTTGTCACTAAAACAGTGTATTCTCCTTCTGGAGCATCGAATAAGAAGATAGCAATTATAACTGGGATGCATCCGAGGGAAATTTCAGCTAAAACAGTTGTACCTGAAGTTATAAAGAATTATGCTAACTCCCATAAAGTTAAAATTGTAAATTATCAGGTAACTGTTACCAATGATCCAACGGTATTTTCAACTGGCAGACACAATGGTGAAGCACTTGTTGCTAAATATGTAATTCCGAATATTAAAAAATCAAACTATGATCTGGTGATCATCTGCCATAATCATGAAAAGGGCTATGGTAATGACAGCTATTACATTGCTACACCTACAATGGACTCACAATCCATAAATCTAGCAGAAACAATACACAATCTACTACCTGATTTTAATTACTATCAAAGAGATGCTGATTCAAAAGCCCAAAGTACATCAATTACCACGGTAGATGACCCAATCGTAGCTACTGGGACTCCTGTTTTTGTTTATGAGATTCCAGAATGGTTAGATGACTCTAGTGTATACTCTAATTCTAATAGGTTAATTGATGCATGTTTTAAGTCAATTTAAGCGACTTAAACATATTCGCTTTTTATTCTTGAGAACTTTTATAAAAGTTTTTATATGGTTAGATCAAATCTTTTTTAGACAGTTAATAGACCTCTAACTATTCAAAGATCAGAGTTGACAAAAATTTCTAGAGAGTTCTATGGTGAATTCAATGATTAAAAAAAAGATAGTTATAATCGCTTTATGTGCAATTGTTATCACAGTAGTAGCTGCATCCTTAAATACAGCTAGTTCAACTAAACATACTACTTTAGGATCAGACAGCAGGGGATATGTTATAAAAGATGTATATATGCCAAATGAAACTTTAAATTCTAAACTGGCAAATATTACAAGTAAATCTTCTCAAAAAAAGGTTAAAGTGGCGGTTGTTACAGGTATACATCCTCGGGAAACACTTTCAATAAATGCCTCGAATGCTGTAGTAAAAGATTATGCTAAGTCCCACAATGTGGAAATCGTACATTACACTATAGTGGTAAATGCAAACTTCGATTACTATACTTTAGGTAGAAATAGAGGGCAGGGACTTGCTGCAGATTATATCCTTCCTGATGTTGCAAAATCAGATTATGATCTTGTAATTATATGCCATGACCATAAAAAAGGCTATGGTGATGGATTTTACATTGCAACTCCCTTAATGGATAATAAGTCAATGACACTTGCAGAAAAAGTTGATAGTATCCTGCCTGGATTAAAATATCTCCCTTCAGACACTAATCCAAAGCATAAAGGAACATCTACTGAGATATTTACAAAACCTTTAGCCTCCAGTGGGCATCCAACATTTGTTTATGAGATTCCAGAATGGTTAAGTTATAATGAAGCTTATAATATGACTTATAATCTGATTGACGCGTCTTATAAGTCGATATAATTTTTAAATGGAAAATTAACCTTTTTCCATATCAATTATTGCTTAACTCTTTCTAAATTTATCTTTTTGCATTAAAATCAAGGAATTTTAAAAACTAAATAACAATTTACCCATAAATCAAGGTATAGATGAATATTTCAAGGGCTATAAAAGGTAATGCTACATTTATAATAATTAAAATTTCCCTATTTCCAATTTTTTTAGGGGTATATGCTTCTAAAAGCAGCGCTGCACTTAGTATAAGCCATCCAAGACTATATAAATAACTTTTAATGTATAATGCATATATAAAAATAATTAAAAATATGCATCCAGCTACAATGCTGAATCTGTCATTTCGTGACATATACTGCCTCTTTTTTATTATTACTTTTGTTTAGTATGTAATTTATATACTTTGAAATAAATCAATAATGAGTGATATTCAATGACAGTTATAGTACCAGATAGCAATTTCATGGCCAGTCCTTCTTTCCTTATCATAATTTTGTTAATCATTATACTGCAATTACGTGAAAGAAAGATAAAATTAAGAAAATTGATAATTATGCCTGTAATTTTGTCCATAATTACAATTCCTATGATTTATGTTGAAATGTACAGCGTTTTCAACGTGGCGGTTATATTTGTTGGCCTTTTAATAGGGGTATTAATGGGCTTTTTAATCTCCAGGTTTATGGAAGTTAAGATGGATGAAAATGGCTCTATGATAATGAAGGGTTCTCTTATTGCGGTGATTCTATGGGCTGCAATTATTGTAGTCAGAATATATGGAAGAGATGAAATTAGCAGCATGGGACTTATAGACTTAAACCTTTTAACAGCCATGTTCCTTATTATGGCAGTGGGGGCAATGATTTCCCGTCGTATATTCATTTACTGGAAATATGTAAACTTTAAAAAGAATGCTGCTCAAAATCAGGATTTAATTAACTGAAAAATTATGAATTCATTAAATTGGGTAATGTTTAAAATTAAAAATATCGCCTGTCTGGCATTTGGATGTGTCATGTATGGATGATATTGTAAGTCCAAATTTCCCAGTACGCTGTATAATTTTCATTAAACCTCTAAAGTCAAGGGGTTTGGATATATAGCAATCCGCATGATTTTTATGGGCAGTTTTAGCATCTTCGGGGGAATTTGAAGCTGTAAGAATTACAACAGGTATAGAATTTAAATTTTTATCATTTTTAATTCTTTTAAGTACCTCATGTCCATTTATACGAGGTAAATACAGGTCTAATATTATTATATCTGGATAAAAATAATCTTTATATTTCTCTTTTTTGTATAAAAAATTTAGCGCTTCTGCGCCGTCTTTAACAAAGCGTATTTCATTGGGGATATGATATTCTTTAAAAATTTCTAAAGTCCATCTGATATCTGCGGGGTTGTCTTCAACCAGTAATATTTTAACAAGTTTTTTCATTGTACGCCTCAAGATCCTTGTATAAACTGAATTTTAAGTCTTGTTTTGTATGATTGAATTAGTTTCAATAATTCTATTGTTGAATAGACTTTGTATAGTATATTATATTGTAATTAATCCTTAATAAATTTAATTTTTGGAATTATGGCTATGATTTAGCCCTATTAGTAATACTTGAGAATTAGCTCATATCAAAATATGAACTTAAATTTTTCATAAAATACTTATTTGTAAAAATTGTAAAAAAAGGAATTTAAGGTATGATTTATAAATTTATGGGATTTAAGTCTGGTTTTAATACCAAACATCTTTCATACCAATTAAATATGCAATCATGTTAGTTAGAAGATGTAAAACGATACTTATAATAAGTATAATTATAATCATGTTCAATGGTATAAAAACTATAAGCGAAGCAAATACCAGTGCACCAATAACAAAATCCAGTTGATCTAGAAATGGCGCAGCTTTTCCTCTTTCGATTCCAATTCTTCTTTTTATAAAGCTTCCGACTGCATCACCGATTAAAGCACCGCCTCCTAAGAAGAGTCCTATAAGGGCGCCCTGTATTATACTTGTTGGTATTGGCCCCTGGATTATCATAATTCCGGGTATTAAGCTAAAAATATTTCCATAATACGTGGATACAGATCCTTGAATGATCCCTATAAAAGTTCCAATTAAAGTTCCAATAATAGTTCCTTTCCAAGTTACTCCATTGCCTATAATACGACGACCATCACGGAAATTACGGCCGAAATCCACTGGTTTACCGCCTCCAAAGACTAATGCTGAAACATTTGCAAGGTATGCCGGTAACATAAAGTATATTACATATGCTGATAAAACTAAAACACTGATAACACTTGCATCCATGGTTTACCTCCTGTTTTAAAGCAAGATAATAATTATGTTATTTATAAATATATCTATGGTGAGATGATGGTTATAAAGAAAACCAAAAGTCTATGTCCTCAATGTCTTTCAGTGGTAGATGCTGAAGTTTATGAAGACAATGACAAAATTATGATAAAAAAAGAATGCAAAGAGCATGGTATTTTTGATAGTACTTATTGGGGTAGTGATGAACTCTACCTAAAAGCTTCAGAGAGTGATCACAAAGGTAATGGAATAATTAATCCTCAAACTTTATCTGAAATGGAATGTCCCTTAAATTGCGGAATATGTTCCGATCATGAAAGTCAAACTATTTTAGGTCTTATTGATGTAACAAACAGGTGTAACTTAAAATGCCCTGTATGTTTTGCAAATGCTGCAGTTTCAAATCGTTTATATGAACCAACTTACGAAGAAATAAGGAAAATGCTTCAGACTTTAAGGTCAAATAAGCCAGTACCAGCACCAGCAATCCAATATGCTGGTGGAGAACCAACAGTAAGAAAAGATCTGGTAGATCTAATTAAACTTGCAAAAGAAGAAGGATTTAGACATACCCAGATTGCTACAAATGGATTAAGGCTTGCAAGAAATCCTGAACTCGCAAGAGAGCTTAAAGAAGCTGATTTAAATACTGTTTATCTCCAATTTGATGGAGTTACAGAAGAACCATACATTAAGATAAGAAATAAAGACCTACTTTCAACTAAACTTAAAGCAATAGAGAACTGTAGGGCAGTAAATTTAGGCATAGTACTGGTTCCTACAATTATAAAAGGAATAAATGACCACCAGATTGGTGATATAATAAAATTTGCAGTTGAGAACATTGATATAATAAGGGGAGTGAACTTCCAGCCGGTATCCTTTGCAGGAAGAACGCCATCAGATGAAGTAGAAGAACAGCGTATAACAATCCCTGATTTTGAAAAACTGGTGGAAAAACAGACCGACTCTCAAATTAAAGTGGAAGATTTCCATCCAGCATCATCTGTTACTCCAATTTCAGAATTTATAGAAGCTATTGAAGGTGAAGAACAGGTTATATTCACATGTCACCCTCACTGCGGTGCTGCTACATATGTTTTCATTGATAATGACGAAATTATCCCAATTACACAATTTGTGGATGTGGATAAATTCTTTGAATTACTTTCAAAAAGTGCTGGAGACATAAAAGACGGCGGATTAACTGGAAAAGCAAAAACAGTAGCAAGGGCTACACTTGAACTTCCAAGAACAGTAGATATGTCTAAGTCACCTGATTCTGTTGATATTAAATCTATATTAATGTCTGTATTTAAAGAAAGGTCTTACAGTGCCCTTGGAGATTTCCACCACAAAACACTGCTTATTGGATGCATGCACTTCATGGACCCATGGAACTTCGATCAGGATAGAGTAAAAAGATGTGTAATACACTATGCAGTCCCAGATGGAAGAATAATACCGTTCTGCTCTATGAACGCTATTCACAGGGAAGAAATAGAGAAAAAATTCGCGGTTCCATTTAAGAAAGGGAATATAACTGGTGGGAAATTAGAAGGGAAAACAAATTTGCCTTCAAATAAAACGTAAATTGAGTTAAATTGTTACTTGGAATTAAAATAACTATTTTTAATTCTCTTTTGGAGACTTGTTCTCTGGAATCAGAAAAACAATAATATGCATGATTAAACAAGAGATCAACAATTAATAATTTAACAAAAAAATATAAACAAAGACAGTACAAAGTACCATTTCTTTGAAAATCTGGAATAAATCAATAGCAGGTCGTTCAAATGATTATAGAAACTCCATCAAGGCTACATATGACTTTAATAGACCTTAATGGAACTATCGGAAGAATTGATGGTGGTGTAGGACTCACCATCAAAAAACCCAAACTTGTTCTTGAAGCAAAACCTCAAAATGAAGGTATCGATATAGTTTTTAAGGAATCTCAAAAATTAACTGAAAAAATAATGATGGATTATGGGAGAAAAATCGAAAATACAGTTAACAAAATAACTGATTTCCTTAAAATTGACTCCGGATTTAAATTTGAAGTTAAAACTGCCTATCCTGCACATTCTGGGCTTGGATCAGGTACTCAACTGTCCCTTGCAGTGGCTAAACTTGTATTAAACCTCAATGATCATGATATGGACGCATGGCAAATAGCAAGAATTGTTGGAAGAGGCGGGACTTCGGGTATTGGAGTCAGAGCCTTTGACCATGGGGGATTTATTATTGATGGGGGACACAAGGTGGATGAAAAGCCTGATTTTTTACCATCATCCGCATCTAATGCACATCCTGCGCCTTTAATAGCAAGATATGATTTCCCTGAAGATTGGAAGGTAGTGCTTGCAATTCCAAATGTCCCTGCTGGGGCATCAGGTCAAAATGAGGTAAATATTTTTCAAGAATGTTGCCCAATTAAACTAGAAGAGGTACAGAAGTTATCCCATTTAATATTAATGAAAATGATGCCTTCTGTAGCGGAGAAAGATTTAGATTCTTTTGGCTCTGCAGTTAATGAAATCCAGAATATTGGGTTTAAAAAAATAGAAGTTGGGTTTCAAGATTCTATAATTGAAGAAATAACTCAAAATCTGAGAGACGCAGGTGCAGCAGGGGTTGGAATGAGTTCATTTGGTCCAACTATTTATGCCATAACTGATACAAACACAAAAGATATATCAAAAGTAGCTCAGAGTACTATGAACGAGATTGGTGGAAAAGTCATTGTTACTGAAGCCAAAAATAGCGGCGCTACTCTCAAATAAAAACTAATCGTTGATTCATATGGATGAAAAAATAGAAGGAAAAGTCTGGAAATTTGGAGATAATATAGATACTGACGTGATAATCCCTGGAAGGTACCTGAGAACTTTCAGCCTGGATGATCTGGCAGCTCATGTAATGGAAGGAGTAGACCCTGATTTTTCAAGTAATGTTCAAAAAGGAGACATTATAGTCGCTGACTGGAACTTTGGGTGTGGTTCATCAAGGGAACAAGCTCCGGTAGCCATAAAACACGCCGGTGTTTCAGCAATAGTTGCAAAATCATTTGCAAGAATTTTTTATAGGAACGCGATAAATATAGGACTGCCTGTTATCGTGGCCGATATAAATGCTGAAAAGGGAGATATTTTAAAAATAGACATGGAAGAAGGCATTATAGAAAACAAGTCAACGAATGAAACATTTGAAATTGAGCCGTTTAAAAAGTTCATGCTTGATATTTTAAAAGACGGTGGATTAGTTAACCATTATCTTAAACTCAAAGAAGAATAGAGTTTTGGGTAAACACAATTTTATTTTTAATATAATGAATAATAAAATTACAATAATAAAAATTTATTAATAATTTGAGGAAAAGTAAATGAAATGTCCTGTATGTGAATCTGAATCATATGAAATCTTAAAATCAAAAGGTAAACATTCAAAAGAGCTTCTTTTGAAGTGTGAAGAATGCGGCAATGTTTATAGGGAAACCATAATACGAGAAAAACCAGTAGATGTTAGAATAGTTATAAGTGAGTTTGAAAAATCTAAAAAAGCATTCGTAAATCTTTATCCTGACGAGGTGCTGATGGTGGATGATATTTTAGACCTTGATGGAAAAGAAGTTGCAGTAAACTCGATTGAAATAAAAACTAGTGCAAGAGTTTATAGAAGCCAGGTATCTGATATAGAAACTATCTGGGCATCTTCAATGGATATACCTGCGAGAGTTGGAATTTCTGTGGATTTCGGCGGCAGAATTATCTCAAAAAAGGTCGATGTTGATAGGGATTTTGAATTCACCGTTGGAGATATAGTCAAAATGGGAAATTTAATTTTTAAAATAAATTCCCTAAAAACCATTGAACGAAAACTTAGGAAAGGTTTTGCAAAGGCCTATGTGACTAAAAGAGTTTATGGAAGACCTTTAGAAGAATTCGTAAGATATAATTATGATCTAAGTTCTAATATAGTATGATGATTGATGAAAGAAAGGAACTGGTTAAGAGACTTTCAGAATATGGATACATAAAATCAGAAAATGTAAGGCAGGCAATGGGGAAAGTTCCAAGAGAAGAATTTTTACCAGAGGAAAATAGGTATTATGCTTACAATGATCAACCTCTTCCAATAGGAAAGGGTCAAACAATCTCGGCACCACATATGGTAGCAATGATATGTGAAAAACTTCAACTTAAAGAGGATATGAAGGTTTTAGAGGTTGGGACTGGTTTTGGATACAATGCAGCCGTTATCTCAGAAGCCATGGGTAAAAAAGGCCATGTTTACAGCATAGAAAGGATAGAATATCTTGCAAAACTGGCTGAAGAGAACCTTA
>JAEYQZ010000064.1 GCA_023409695.1 Methanobacteriota archaeon
CATATCCATATTCTGGACGTTTTTTAAGGTCAAATCCTTTGTGCCCTGTTGCTATAACTATAGAACCTACATTTAGAGGCACAATTTCTCCTTTCATATTAATGTCAATAGCATTCATTTTACAGACTTTCTCACATTTACCGCACTTAATACAATTTTCATCATCTATTGTATAAATATCAGGGACTGATTGTGGGAAAGGCTTGTATATAGCTTTTCTTGTCATTAAATTCTCGTTCCATTCATTAGGAACCTCAACAGGACAAATATCTGCACAGTTTCCACATGCAGTACATTTATCTTCGTTAACATGACCCGGTTTTCTTTCAATGAGTAGATTGAAGTTTCCTGCTTTTCTTTCAGATGATTTAATCTCTGAATTAGTCATGATATTGATATTGCTGTGCTGTACAGCTTCATTTATCAGTGGGTTGAAAAGACATAATGAACATTCCTCTGCAAGCTTTTCTGGGGAGAATACTTTACCTATTTTTATCATGTTTCCCCCAACAGTAGGCTTATTTTCAATTATATGTACTTCGATACCCTGTTTTGCAAGTGAAAGTGCAGCAGTTATTCCAGATATTCCCCCGCCAATTACGGCAGCGCTTTTTTTAGTTTTTCTGACTATAGCATCAAGAGGTCTAGCATATTGAACCCTTTCAACAGCTGCATTTGTAAGTGATATTGCTTTTTCAGTCGCCTTGTTTTTATCAGAATGTACCCATGAACAGTGCTCCCTGATATTTGCTATCTCTAAAAGATATGGGTTTAAAGGAGCTATATGATTTCTAAATGTTTTTTCGTGAGTAATTGGCGAACAGGCTGCAATTACTACTCTGTCTAATTCCTCTTCCAGTATAATATCTCGGATATTTTTCTGGCATTTCATTGAACAGAGATTTTCAAAATCTTTAACTACTTTAGCATCGATTGAAGAAGCAAGTTTTTCGATGTCTACAGTGTCTGAAATATTGCCCCCGCATCTGCATAAAAAAACACCGATATCAATGCTGCTTTTGGGAGCATATCTTGAGAAATGGTAATTGTTCATGTTATTTCCTCGCGAATGGCGTTTTTGATCAACTTATCAAACCTTCGGTTTGATTGCCCGAAAATCGGAGATTTTCGACGGCTTTTTTCTAAAAGCCCTCGAACATGAAATGTTCGGGGCGCCAAAAATTCTACGAATTTTTGAGCGGTTGAATGGTAATTGTTCATGTTATTTCCTCATTGACAGAGGTTAGTCTGCTTTATCTTTTCTAAAACTTTATCTACAGGAACTGTATGTGTCTGAACGCCCACTACTTTATAAGGGTCAGCTCCAAGTGCAAGTGCTACAAATTGAGAAATATTAAGACATACAATACCAAATTCAGTTCCTAATGATTTTCCAATGGATTCCTGGTTTCTATCAAACTGCATTTGACAGTTTGGACACATGTGAAGCAGAATATCAACATCATTTTCCTTTAAACTGTTCAGCTTCTCTGCAGTTACTGAAAATGACAGTTCTTTATTCATGTAACGCTGCCTGAAACCATTACCACAGGTAGTTGTTTTACGGTCATACCAGTCAACGGTTTCCACACCGCATGCTTTTGCAAGTGTTTCTATGACCATAGGGTCTCTTGCGTTTCCAATGGTATCTTTATGATGGACTTTACAGTAATGGCATGCATGGTGAGATGCAACTCTAAGTCCTGATAAATCTACTTTTACAAGGTCTTTAATTTTATCTGCTTTATTATATAAAATTTCAACTGAATGGAAGATATTTTCTCTTGAGTCCATATCATCTGCATCATAATTTAATTCATGACATCCAGAACCATCAAAAATTTTATTTATCTGTTCTCTAACGTCATCTTTATCATTTAAAATATTACATGATTTTTTAAGTATCGCATAGCATGTTGCACAGAGCGTTGCTATATTTTTATGGCCTTCTTCCTTCGCAATTCCAAAATTTCTTGCTGCAAGCGCAGTAGTGGAAAATTGGTCAAATAAGTCAGCATAATGTCCTAAACCAGTGCAACAGGACTGTCTGTCGCTAACAATGTATTCAATTCCAAGTTTATCAAATAAATATTTTGTAGATGATTCTACGCCAGGATATTCAACATTTACAAGGCAGCTTTTAAAGAGTAATATTTCTTTATCTGGTATTTTCTTCATCTCTACACCGCCTTAGTTTATTTAACCTGTTTTTGAATCCTGTTTTTTCTAAAATCTTGTTAATATCTTCTACATCTTTTTCAGGTAAAAACATAGAGCCAAGATTTAAATCTTCCCTTATATCTTCAAGATCAATTTTTAATTCAAGCCATTCTTTTCCAAAGTCTTTTATAAGATCATCAAAGAAATTTGAAGGAATGGATCCGAGTCCAAATTCAAGGAAACTTTCCCCATATGCTGAAAAAGGAGCTACTTTCGGCTTTCCTTTTCCATTATCAATTGCCTTTTGCCTTAAAATTTGAGTTATTTCACATACGCTGTTGTTTACTGGGCATACACTATGACAGGTGTAGCAGTAAAAACAATTCCACAGTATGTCATCTAAAATTAAAGTTTCGTCCTTATCAAGCACCCTTTTAACTATCTCTCTTGGATCGTAGTCAGTGTGTCTTGCTGCAGGGCAGACAGATGTACACATCCCACACTGAATACACTTAAGGATTCCAAGATCTTTTGATGCTTTTAAGTCCTTAATAATATCTTCTGCAAGTTCAAAGCTGTTTTCGTCTATTTTTAGAGTATTCATGTATATTATACCCCATATGTCGAATAAAGTGTCAGTTTTAAAAATAATCTGTTATAGTATTTATACTTGTACTTCAAGTTATATATACTAAAATTATGACATTTTTAAGTTCAATTTATCATTTTCTAGTTATACCATGATCAATCAGTATAACCACTACTTAATTTTTGTGTATCATGATTGTTTATGTATAATATTGTCTGAATAATATAATATACTTTACCGTTATAAAAATGCACTAGATATATTCTAATAAGTATATCTTTAAAACTCCAAAAAAATAAAATAAAACAGCATCTAAACCAATGCCATAATAACTATTGAATTTAGATGTGTTAAGTGCCTATATACCTTGCATAAACAGACCTTGCAACACTAGGATCGTTAGTTCCTTTAATTATTGCCCTTCCATCCCTGAATACAGATATTTCATATTTTTCTGTCTTAAAAAGAAGGATAAAATCAGCACATTTAATACTGCCCACATGTTCCAGGTTCGATGCGAGCTCTCTTAAATCCATATCTTTTGGATCAGCAGGAGTTATCTGAATTGCATTTCGGCCGCAAAGGGAAGTAATGATTTCCCTGTCTTCTGAATTCAGATATTCATATTCTTCAAGGGAACAGCAGTGGCATTCATCATTTTTTCTGACCAGTATTTCATCCAGCGAATGATTCCATGCATCATAGACTATAAGACGCCCATCATGCTCCTTTTCAGGCTTTGCTTCCCCAAGAAGTATTCTTATAGCTTCCGTACTTGCCATCGATCCCATAATTACGGTTATGGTATTCAATACACCCATCGTATCACATGTTGGGAGCGAACCAGGTTTTGGGATATGTGGATAAAGACATCGGATACATGCAGCGCCGGGTAAGATATTCATAGTCATTCCAGATGTTCCAATCGCACCAGTGTATATCCACGGAATTTCTTCCCTAACACACACATCGTTTATAAGCATCCTTGTTAGAATATTATCTGTCCCATCAAGGACTAAATCAACGCCTTTTATGATTTCTTCCACATTAGTATGGTTTAAATCTTTTACAATAGGTTCAACTTCAATGGATGAGTTGATGAGTTTGAGTTTTTTGGTTGCAGCAACTGCTTTTGGCTCCCCAACATCAGTTTCATCAAACAACATCTGCCTTTGTAAATTATTTAATTCAACAAAATCCCTATCTAAAATGGACATTTTGCCAATTCCAGCACGTGCAAGGTTATTTGCAGCTGCTGTTCCTAGGGCGCCACATCCCACTATAAGAACACTGCTTTCTTTGAGTTTTTTCTGACCTTCTTCTCCAATGTTCTGTAATATTTCCTGCCTTGAGTATCTATTTTCCATGTTATATTCACCAAGCATAAATATTAATAAAATTAAACTGTAATGGATCTTTTATCTTCAATCTTTGTCCTTTCTTCAATAATTTGAGCTAGCCGTTTAGCAAGCGCAGTTAATGTTAGTATTGGAGGCCTACCAGGGGCCTGTGGAATTACACTGGTATCTGCAATGAAAAGTCCTTTAATTTTAGTCTCAAGGTTATTATCAACTACTTTACCAATTGCAGCAGTTCCCCCAGGATGTGCACCCCTTATTGGCGTTGAAACTATAGAAGAAGGGTCTACACCTGTTTTAATGAGAACTTCAACACTTTTTTCATATCCTTCCTTTAAAAGTCCAAGATCTCTTTCAGTAAGCGGTTTTTCAACTGATTTATCAGAATTAATCTTTCCATTGGCTTCATCGGCTATTTTAACCATTATACCAATTATATCCTCAGAATTTGCATTAAATCCTTTATTTTCTAAAAGAGGCATAATCTGAGTAGAAAAATGGGGGGATAAGAAATAGGGGCCAAACTCAGCCTTAGTTCCCATAGGAATCTCCTTGTTAAGATTTATGCCCTTTAAAAATCCACCAACGGTTATAAATAGGTCACAGAATAATCCTTCACCTACATTTTCTTCAATATCCGAATTCTTTAGAATTAAAGGAGTATTTAAAGCCCCTGCAGCAACTATTACTTTTTTTGCTCCAAATGCTTTTGTTTGATCTCCAAATAGACCTTCCACCCCCGTGACCTTTCCATTTTCATGGGTAATTTTTGTAACTGTAAAATCTGAGATAAGTGTTGCTCCATTATCTATAGCTTCGTTTACAAAATGAGTAGAATCCCATTTTGCACCCTTTTTACATCCACCGATACACAGCCCACAGCTGTCACACTTGGAAAAATCAATGAATTTAGGCATAGGCTCCATGAAATAGCCGAGACTTTCCCCAGCATCTACTATTTTACGTGTTGCAGGTCCCATTAAATTAGCTGGAAAAGGGTTAACTTTTAAATCTGCACTCGCATCTATAAGTTCCTTGAAGAGATTAAGGTCATGAATTTTAAATTGAGTAGTTACAGAATTAGCGTAACATGTACTACACGCATAGCATGCGTTTGCAAGGGAAACCGGAGTTGTACCTCCCACATCTTCCAAATACATTACTTCTGCAGGGAAATTCAGGAAATCATATTTATCTAAGTCTTCATCAGATAAGTCTGCCTTTAAATCTACAGGAATACTTTTGAGATAATTTACAGATGTACCCATTTTATGGCGCTTTCCTTTTTCCAAAATCAAGACTTTATAGTCTTTTTTTGAGAGTTCTCTCGCTACTGTAGCGCCCCCAGCGCCTGTTCCTATTACTATCGCGTCAAAAGTCATAAAATTCACTTCAAAAAAATATTTTAAAAAATTTATCGTAACAATTGTTATATAACAATCGTTATTTATAGTTTTTGTTCAAAAAATCCAAACCGTAAAACCAGTAACTTGAAGTCTTTGAAAGTATAACTTATAATAATTACAAAGTGGACTAAATTAAACTAGATGAAACGCTGTGAAATCATGAATAAAGCTGTAATACTTGCTATTTTTTTAGTTGTAGTATCCATAAATATGTCCTCTGTTTCAGCATGGGACTGGATCTCACATGAGGAAATAGTAGAAAGTAATTACTATTCATTATCCACAGATATGCAGCAAAATTTAAACTTGGATCTAATGAAAAAAGGATCTATGGCCCCGGATTTTGTATTCTTTGACTTTAAATATCACAGTTATCCTAATAGTTACGGAAAAGCTGTTTACTGGTTAAACGAAGGCAAGTTCTACTATAAAAACGGTGATTTTTATTATGCAAGTTACTGTTACGGAGTAGCATCCCATTATATTACAGACAGCTTTTCAGCACCCCATGCTGCTGGTGTGGGTGGATTCCAACACATTATCTATGAGGCAAAAGCCAGCTTTCTAAGGCCCAAAGTAGTCGATGTTACAGGAAGTTTAAATTCCACCATGCATAATGGTGACTTAAATGGGACAAGAAACTGGAACCTGTGGATTAAAAACAAAAATGATTCTTTAATCCAGAATGATTTAGATCATGCTACAGGTGCATCTTACAATGCAATATCGGATTCTTTAAACAATGCATATCCTATTAAGGAAAATAAATCAGAGAATAATGCCAAATTGAGATTTTTAATACCTTTACTTAACTTAATTTAATATTTATTTATTCTTTTAAGCATCCTTTAATTCATTCATTTCAGAACTTTATTTACTCTTTTTAATTATATCCTTTAATTCATTCATTTCAGCTAACATTTCCTGGCGCATATTTTCCATTTGCATCTTCATTTCAGCCAAAGTTTCAGCATGTTCCTTATTAGATTCTTTTTCAACCATAATAGATGACAATGAAGCCGTTAACAAGCTCATAAAGAATACTCCTGCAATCATTATAATAGCACCGACCATTCGGCCGCCTACAGAATCAGGGCTTATATCTCCATAACCAACAGTAGTTATCGTAACTACAACATACCATAAAGCATCATCCCAACTGTTAACCTCTCCATTTGAACCATGTTCCAGTAAGAAGAAAGAAA
>JAEYQZ010000065.1 GCA_023409695.1 Methanobacteriota archaeon
GATTTTGTAAACATTTTTCTCCAGCTATGTTCTGCGGCCCAAAAAATCATAGATTTTTTGACGGTTCTGCGAAATTAAAAATTTCGCGAACCCAGAAAAATCAGAGATTTTTCGACGGCCCTCCAAAATGGAGATGTGATATAAATTTTATAAATTAATCATATTAAAACATGTTTAAAGCGGTATTTTTCAATATAAACACTTGAAATCATTAATTATAAATCATCCAAAAATAAGAAATAAACATGCTAATATCGAAACGATGTTAATAGAAATTCTCTATAAAAGTTAATTCAGTAAATTAAAGAAAAAAAAGTAGTTTTAGTGAGTATATAAATAAGAAAATATAATGACTTATTTGATTTTAGCCATTAAAGCATTTCTATTGCCCGAATTAATCTGGCTGCTGCATTTTTTACATCAGTATCATTTATATCTCCGCTGTCCCTTACTATAAATGCAATTCTAAGAACCTGAGGCACATCTTCTTTCTTAATATTTTGAGCCATTTTAATATAGGACTCTCCCGGTTTGTCTTTAAGTACTACATCGCCCCGATCCATCTCTTCTAAAAGGACCTGACATGCCCCCATTGTACTTGTATCAACTTCCTTATCTTCACATTTTTTTATTAAGCTTTTAGCATTTTCATCAAGAGGTACCTGTTTCATATTACCACCTTCCTAATTTAAAATAAGCATTATTAAAATCTAAAGCTGTTCTATAGCCCTAATTAACCTATTAGCTGCAATTTTAAGCTCAGGTTCAATTTTATTTCGTTCTTTAATTTTAAATGCCATTATAAGAACTTTGGGGACGTCTTCAGGTTTAATATTTTGAGCCATTTCAATATAAGATTCATCTGGCATGTCTTCATTATTGAATTCTACTTCTCCCCTATCCATTTCTTCAAGAAGAACCCTACATGCCCCCATAACACTGGTATCTATTTCATTATCCTCACATTTTTTAATCAGCTTTTCAGCATTTTTATCAAGATATAACTTCTTATGAGGCATATCATCACGAAGCCAGTTAAAGAAACTAAAATGGATTTAAAGCTGTTCTATAGCCCTAATTAACCTATTTGCAGCAACTTTAAGATCCGGATCAACATTACCTCGTTCTTTTATCTTGAATGCCATTTTAAGTACCCGAGGTACATCTTCGGGTGCAATAGTTTCAGCCATGTGAATATATGATTCATCAGGCATATCTTCACCAAGATCTACTTCCCCTCGTTCCATTTCTTCAAGCATAACTGTGCATGCTCCCATAACACTGGTGTCTATATCCTTATCTTCACATTTTTTAATCAGTTTTAATGCATTTTCATCCAGTTCCATATTACCACCACTATTTTATTTGATCCTCAAATGATTTAAATTTAATACTTATTGAATAAATCATATTATTATTCAAACTATTACAACTGGATTAATACTTTATCAAAAATTCTAAATACCACAAAAAACAAAAATTATATTGAAAAAATGATTCTAGCAATCTAAAGAAGTATTAAAGTGATTTATAACCTTTATATTATATTAAACAGGTATTTAACTTATTATATCCCATAATTGACATCATTCTATAAAATTTACGTATAAAATACTACAGGAGGTACTTTTATGAAAAAATATAGATGTTTAGCGTGTGAATATGTATATGATCCTGAAAAAGGGGATCCAGATAATGGAATAAACCCTGGAACTGCTTTTGAGGATCTGCCAGATGACTGGATATGTCCAGTTTGTGGAGTAGGAAAGGATCAATTTGAAGCAATGGAAGAAGATTCCCAAAAAGAAGTTAAAAAAGAAGAACAGGAAATGTTCTGTTATCAATGCTCCCAAACAGCAAGAGGAAGTGGATGTACAATACAGGGAGTGTGCGGAAAAAGCGCTACAGCTGCAAGACTTCAAGATAACTTATTATTTGCAATCAAAGGAATATCTGCTTATCTTTATCATGCACGAGAACTTGGATACACCGACCCCGAAGTAGATGCATTTATGGAAAGAGGTTTTTACTCAACTCTTACCAATGTCAATATCGATGTTCCCGAGTTAATAAATCTGGCTCTTGAAGCAGGAAAAATGAATATTAAAACAATGCGGCTTCTTAAAACTGCATTAATCGAGACTTACGGAGAACCAACCCCCGTCCAGGTTAGTACAGGGACAAAAAAAGGCCGGGGGATAGTTGCAACCGGTCACAACCTCAAAGCACTAGAAGAAGTATTAAAACAGACCGAAGGAACGGATATAAATGTTTACACACATTCTGAACTTCTCCCAGCACATGGATATCCTGAATTAAGGAAATACAAACACCTTGCAGGACAACTTGGTAAATCATGGTTCGATCAGCGAGATGTATTTTCAAAATATCCTGTCGCAATCCTTGGAACATCAAACTGTGTACTGCCCCCAAGAGATGATTATAGAAACAGGATGTTTACCACAGGAGTTGCCAGATTAACTGGAGTGCAGCATATTGACGGATATAACTTTTCACCATTAATCGAAAAAGCTAAATCATTACCTGAACTTCCAGAGGAACCTGGCGACACAATATATTCAACGGGATTTGGAGCTTCAACAGTTCTTTCACTCGCACCAAAGATCAAAGAACTTGTAGAGGCAGGTAAAATAAGGAGATTCTTCCTGGTTGGAGGATGTGATGCCCCACTTGCAAAATCACCATATTATACAGAGTTTGTGCAGAAATTACCTGAAGATACTGTAGTTTTAACCCTTGCATGTGGTAAATTCAGAATGAACCAGCTGCCTCTTGGAGATATTGAAGGAATTCCACGTTTAATAGATATAGGGCAATGTAATGATGCCATAGTTGGTATTGACATCGTAACTGCACTTTCAGACCTCTTCGGGCTTGAAGTGAACGAACTTCCATTAACCATTGTTTTAAGCTGGATGGAACAGAAAGCAGCAGCAATCCTATGGAGCTTACTGTACCTTGGAATTAAAGGGATATATCTTGGCCCAATAGCTCCCGCGTGGGTAAATGAAGACATTATGAACTTCCTGGTTGAAAATTACGATATTAAACCAATTAGTACTCCCGAAGAAGACATTAAAAATATTTTAGGGTAGTTATACCCCTCCCATATATTTTCCAGCATAATTTGTTCTATTCAATACGAAAAATATTTTTATTACTTGTTTTAATAGTTAATAAGGTGATTTAAATGACAGACAATTCCAATATTGATAAAGAGTTTGAAGCCCAGTTAAAAGGTAAAATGGGCTGGAAATGCGCCTGTTCTCTAGACATTGTGGATAATGAGTCTTCACTTAGGTCAGTAACCTGCAAAAAGTGTGGTAAAACCTTTAAGACTAATAGAGATACAGAATTTTGCTTTAAATGTGCAAAATAAAATTTTCAATTAGGTGGAAAAATGGCAAAGGTAGAACTGGAACGAATGATGTGCATATCCTGTGGAAACTGTATTGATGTATGCCCTGACTTCTTTGAATTTGCTGATGACGGGCTTTCCCATTTAAAAGCATTGGATAATACCGAAGAAACTGAAGAAATAGAAGTTGAAGACCCATCTTGCTGCACGCAAGCAGAAGAACTATGCCCAGTAAGTATCATACATGTTTATGATTGAATTTGATGGGAGGAATAAAATGGAAGATATTAAAGGAAAGGTACTAAAAACCGCAGATTTAATTGAATATCAGGACGGTTCTGTAGTAAGCCGCGAAATAATAAGAAAAGACACAGGTACAGTGACCATATTTGCTTTTGATAAAGGGGAAGGCTTAAGTGAGCACACAGCCCCATTTGATGCCATGGTTCAAATTATAGATGGAAAGGCAGAAATCACCATTTCAGGAAACAAAAATGTCTTAGAAGCAGGTGAAATGATTATAATGCCTGCAAACGAGCCCCATGCACTAACAGCACTTGAAAAATACAAAATGGTCCTTACAATGATACGGTCCT
>JAEYQZ010000082.1 GCA_023409695.1 Methanobacteriota archaeon
ATCCAGAAGATTTTATGAGCATATCGGCTGCATCAGCTGTTATTCCCTCAAGTGAAAGTCTTGATGAATAATCCTGCGCTTTATAGCTTACCAGGTCCATAGCATCTGCAGAAATACCTAATATAACAGTGATTATAATTAGAGCCAGCAGCACATCAAGTGAAAATATCTGTGCTTTATTATCCTTTTTAAAGTCTTTTTTTCTCATTTAATCCCCCAATATTTTGGTAAGCCGTATTTCTGCCTATGCCCATTATCTAAAAATAATTTCAAGTAATTAGACTTATCTGAATAGTATACAATCCCCTTTCCAGAATAAGGACAATCATCAAATATTACATGCTCACTTGAGCATGGAGCAAACATTAATGTTGAGTTAGAAGAATTAGAAGGTACTATAAACGTTTCAAAGCCGTAATGAGGACATGTAACTTTACCTTCTAACCTGCATAAAAAACATGAGCCATCACTGCTTTCATGAAAATAACCATTATCTATACAATTTTTAAGTACAACAAAATAATGAGAATTTCCATGACCTATATACGGGTCATAAGGGCATTTCTTTATAAAAAGAGGTGATGTAGCATTTTCATAAACATTAGCATTTTTTAAATGTTTAGCTTTCAAAAGGCTTACAAGACTTGAGCCATAACAAATTTTTGTACTTGTATTTGTCATTTTTCCATAGTTTTTACACTTTATAAATGGCAGTGGGTCTTGAACTGGATAATTTGAGTCCATAATGGAAATATTTTGACTTATATGTTCATTATGAGCCATGTTGCCTTTTTGAACATAAATTGTTGAATTAACTTCTATTTTAAAAGGGTCTTGTGTCGGATTTACAGACCATATTTTACATGTGACGTTTATATGTTCACTGTTTTGATATTTCTGAGATAGCTGGTTCAGTTCTTCCTGTAAATTATGTTTAATATAGTCCCTGCTATCGTTTAATGGATTTCCTGTTTCAAATACATCATTTGTAGTTTTTTGCAGGATTTTCTCCGTTAAAACAGGTATATTACATTCAATATCTTTTGCTGTATAAAATGTTACATCAGACTGTATCGCCAAACTTTGAGTTTCGCTGCCATTTTGAACCACATCTACAAAAACAGCTATTAAAAGAAAAACAGGAATTATAAGTAAAAGGGTCAGTCCGCTCATTATATATCCTTTTTGATCCATTTACGTCACTTTAAGCAATGATTAAATTGGAATTGTTAAGATGTGCATATTCAATAAATCATGTGACATCAATATCAATTAATACTTGTTTTTATTAAAATATATAAAGATATATAAAGTACTTAATTTGGATATTACCATTTTTTAGTCGAAGATAGCAGCATATCACAAAATTTAACCAGTTATAATATTATTAAATCTAAAATTAATATTATTTTAAAAAATAAAAACCAAAGAATTTTATTGTAGTTAACCATTATAATTGCTAACAAATATATATAAATAGATCAAAGAGACATCTAAACTTACAGTTTAAATTATAATAATTAATTATTATAATTAATTTAATCAGAGTTATATCAACTCACTTTGAAAAGTTCAACCGGAGGAATCAAATGAAAGATATAGTAAGAGGATGGCGTCACATACCACAGAGGTACAGTCTAATTGGATCAAAATGTTCACAATGCGGAACAGTTTTTTTCCCAAAAAGAGTCATATGTCCCGAATGTAGAAGAAAAGGTGAACTAGAAGATATTAGATTCAAAGGAGAAGGAAAAATTCATACTTATTCTGTCATACATACTCCTACAGATGAATTTAAGACCATTGCTCCTTATGTAGTGGCTATAATCGAACTCGAAGAAGGGGCAAAATTAACAAGCCAAATTGTTGACTGCAACCCAGAAGATGTAGAAATAGGCGATGAAGTCGAAATGGTCTTTAGAAAGATTAAAGAAGAAGGCGATGATGGAGTGATATCATATGGATACAAATTCAAACTCAAAAACTGCTAAAACAGGTATTTTACTTGTAGGACATGGAAGCAGGCTGCCATATGGAAAAGATGTAGTTAGTCAGCTCGCTGAAATGTACAAAGAAAATTCAGATTACCTTGTTGAAGTGGGATTTATGAATATATCCAAGCCTTCAATACCTTCTGCAATAAACAAGCTTGCAAAAGGCGGTGTAGAAAAAATAATAGTAACACCTGTCTTTTTAGCACATGGAGTCCACACAAAACAGGATATTCCACATATTCTAGGTTTAGATGATGGACATGAACATTCACACGGTCATGACCACGGCCACAGCCACGAAGAAGAGGAAGAACAAGAAGAAATTGAATTTGAAGGTGAAATTATATACACCGAACCTCTTGGTGCTGATGCAAGACTTGTTGATATCATTAAAGACAGGGTAGCAAGTGCCCTCTAATATTTTTTTCTTTTTAAATATTAAATTATAATTAAACAAGGTTAAAAAATGCCCCGTAAAATTTCAGATATTGGGGAAAAAGGACTTATAAAACGGATTTTAAGTAAAACTGAAAAATCCAACTTTAATTCTACTTTTTTAGATAATTTTTCCTTTAAAAGCCTAAGCGATGATGCCGCACTTATCAATCTGGGAGAACATTATCTAGTTGCAACATCAGACATGTTGTTTAAATCTACTCATTTTCCAGATGATATGAAATATAATCAGATTGGTAAAAAGGTAGTGACCGTAAATGTAAGTGATTTGGCTGCAATGGGTGCTAAACCAATAGGAATTATCGTTTCTATGGGACTGCCGCGAGACATGCTACTTGATGAATTTGAAGAACTGCTTGAAGGCATTCTGGATATGTGTTCAAAATACGATATGAAGCTCATTGGAGGGGATACAAATGAATCTAAGGAGCTTACTCTTTGCGGAACATGTTTAGGAATTGTTCAAAAAGAAAATGTTTTAATGAAAGAAGGAGCACAGCCTGGAGATATAATTGCTGTCACAGGCCCTGTTGGACTTGCAGCTGCAGGATTTGAAGTTCTGTTTAATAAAAACAAATTCCAAGATTTGAATCCAAATTATAAAGATCACCTGTTGAATCATGCACTAAATCCAAAAGCAAGGGTAAATGAAGGAATTTTACTTGCAAAAAGTGGACTTATAACTTCTGCAACGGATATAACCGACGGATTGGTAAGTGAAATTGATGAGCTCATAGCTGCAAATAATTACAGAATTGGCATGACATTAAATGAAGAAATGCTCCCTATCCTTGAAGAAATCCTGGAAGTAGCAGATAAAACCGGGAAAGATCCATTAGAATTTGCTCTTTATTACGGTGAAGATTTTGAACTCCTTTTAACTGTCAAAAAAGAGGGGTTTAAACAAATTGAAGAAAAAATCAATCTCCATAAAATAGGAAATGTAACATCTTCTGGAAAAATAGAAATTCTGCATAAAGATGGGACAAAAAGTATAATTAAACCCCGTGGCTACGAGCATTTATCCCCTAAAAAAGGTTAATTGAACCATTGATACTGTTTAAGATTCTAATTGGCCTCTCATATTAATTGTTTAATACTCATCTAATTATTTTTATATCAAATCAAATATAATTATAATATAGATATCCTGATTCTTGTTAAATAATTAAATAAAAAGGTTTTGTGGGGGGTAATCATGAAAAAAGAAGTCCTTATTTATGATAAATTAGATGGTGCCATGAACTGCAAAATATGCGCCCGAAAATGTGTTATTGCAGAAGGAGATACTGGTTTCTGCAGCATGAGAGCAAACATAGATGGAAAGCTCTGTGCCTTAAATTATGCTGCCGCATCATCTGTAGCCGTGGACCCCATAGAAAAAAAGCCCCTTTTCCATTTTTACCCAGGTTCAACTGTTTTTTCCATTGGATCCGTGGGCTGTAACTTTAGATGTAAACACTGCCAGAACTGGAATATTTCACAGGTGGATATAGAAGAAATTCCAACACAGGAACTGCCTCCTGAAGAAGCAATAAGACTCACCAAACAATATGGATGTAAATCCATTGCATGGACCTACAATGAACCAACCATGTGGTTTGAATACACATATGATTCAGCAAAACTTGCAAAAAAAGAAGCAATAGCTACAATTTATGTAACAAATGGATATATGAGTGAAGAATCATTCGAAATGATACATCCTTACCTAGATGCTGCAAATATTGATTTAAAAGGAATGTCTGACAAGTTTTACAGGGACTTATGCCAGGCAAGGCTTCAACCCGTTTTAGATAATATAAAGAGATTTTATGAAAATAAAATCCATATTGAGATAACAAACTTAATTATACCAGGATACAACGACTCTGAAGAGGACATCAAAGCCTTGGTAAACTTTATGGTGGATGAAACAGGTTTAGAAGTTCCTTTACATTTTACAAGATTTTTCCCATATTATGAATTAGGCCAATTACCGCCGACACCAGTAGAATCGCTCCAAAGAGCTTATAAAATTGCAAAAGAAGCAGGAATGAAATATGTATATGTTGGAAATGTTTCTACAGGTGGTGAAGAAAGTACATTTTGTCCAGAGTGCGGAAAAATGGTCATACAACGAAATGGGTTTGAAGTTGTAAGTAAAGAAGTTAAAGAAAAAGGAGTATGTCCTACATGTAAAGCAAAGTTAAATATTATAACTTAGCTGCAAACTTTAGTTATTTACATATGCATTCCCAAACAGTTAAATTAATTATAATTTTAAAAATAACTTAAAAATATGTATACATTTGTTTTAGTTAATTAAACATTTAAAAAATAAAAAAAATAAAAAAATAAAATTTTTATTTCATTCTAGGTCTTATTCCAGCAAAAACCATTAATGCAGCCAGTAACATTCCAGCAATAGGAATTCCTGTTTTTTGCATCGGAATTGTTTTTGATGGTGTATTTGTATCTGTATCCGGTAAATCGTCTCCACCTACATCCAATGTAGCATCTGCATTGTCATTGCCACTGTTGGGATCAAAGAATTCACTGAGATCTTCTGGAGGGTCAGTTATGTACGCTTTAGCTGTTAGTACTACATTTGAAATCATAGCTTGTGCTATTATGTGTAATGTCTTTGTAGTATTGACATCCATAGGTCCTACAGACCATAATCCAGTTGTTGAGTTGTATGTAGCGTTGTATGTTCCGTCAGCTGAGATAAATTTGAGCCCATTAGGTAAGGTAACGTATACTTTAACATTTGGTGCAGCATTAGGTCCATAATTACTTGCTGTCAAAGTGAAAGTCACATACTCCAAATATTTTGGATGTGGTTTGTTAACTGTCATGGTTATACCAAGGTCAGAAGCTGGACCTGTGGTTACAGTTGTATTACCCTGGTTGTTGGTTGAATTCTGATCATAGTTTGTTCCGCTTACAATTGCGACATTGGTTAATGCAGCGTTTGCAACAATACCCTGTGCTATTATTTTTAAGGTAGCAGTTGCGCCACTTGCTAAATTCCCAACAGTCCATACACCAGTTGCAGGATCGTAGTTACCATCTGTTGAGACAAACTTAAGCCCAGTTGGTAACTTATCAGTCACAGTAACACCAGTAGCAGCATCAGGTCCGTTGTTTCGTGCTGTTAATGTAAAAGTTACTTGTCCTAAATAGTTAATTTTACTGGTACTTGCTGTTTTGGTTATGCCTAAATCAGAAGCAGGATTCACATTTACAGTTACATTAGCCTGGTTGTTAGTAGTGTTTAAATCATTTTCGTTTGCAGCAGTGTTCGGGTTTATAACAGCTGTGTTTGTTAATTTAGTGTTTGATGTAATAGCCTGTGCTACTAAGTTTATAGCAGCGTTTGCGCCATTTGCTAAGCTTCCAACAGTCCATACACCAGTTGCAGCATCATAAGTACCACTACCACTAGCTGAAACAAATTTAAGCCCATTTGGTAACTTATCAGTTACAGTAACGCCGGTTGCATCATTAGGTCCGTTGTTATGTGCTGTCAATGTAAATGTCACATTCTGCAGGTAGTTAACTGTAGTTTTGTCAGCAGTTTTGGTTATACTTAGGTCAGTGACTGGATCCAAAATTGTAGTTACATTAGCCTGGTTGTTTGTATCATTTGTATCGAGTTCATATCCAAATATAGATGCTGCAGTAGTTACTGTAGTTCTTGAGCCGGTAGCCTGTGCTACTAAGTTTAGAGTAGCAGTTGCACCGCTTGCTAAGTTTCCAATGACCCATGTTCCTGTTGTTGAGTTATATGCACCGTCAGCAGATACGAATTTAAGTCCTGCAGGCAGTGAAGTCATTACAGTTACTCCTGTTGCATTATTTGGTCCGTTGTTACGTGCAGTTAATGTAAATGTGACCTTATCCAGACAGTTACAACGTGGAGCCGATGATGTTATAGTTACAGCAGGGTCTGTAGCAGGCCCTACATCAACTGATACATTCGCATTGTCATTGCTAGAATTTGGATCATAGAATTCTGTGGTGTTAGTAGGGTCTGGATCAGTTATATTAGCAGTATCAGTTACTGTAGCATTGGAAATCATAGCTTGTGCTACTATATGTAATATAGCTGATGCACCGTTAGCTAAAGGACCAACTGCCCATAATCCAGAGGTAGAGTTAAATTTACCGTTAGAGTCATCTGACACATATTTAAATCCTTTAGGTAATGTATTGTACACTTTAACATTTGCTGCATCGTTAGGTCCATAATTACTTCCTGTTAAAGTGAAAGTAACATAATCTAAATATTTTGGATTTGCATTGTTCACGGTTATTTTAATACCCAGGTCAGAAGCAGGCCCCACATTTATAGTTACATTAGCCTGATTGTTACTGGAATTTGTATCGGTCTGATTTCCACCTATAACTGCAGTGTTTGTTAGTTGAGTGTTTGCAGCGATAGCCTGTGCTACTATATGTAATATAGCAGTTGCGCCACTTGCTAAATTCCCAACAGTCCATACGCCAGTTGCAGGATCGTAGTTACCATCTGTTGAGACAAATTTAAGTCCAGTTGGTAATTTATCAGTTACTGCAACGTTTGTTGCGGTAGCAGGTCCATTGTTATGTGCAGTTAATGTAAATGTAACATTTTGCTGGTATTGTGGTGTTGCATCATCTACTGTTTTGGTTAGACTTAAATCAGCTTTTGCATCAGCTACAAATTGTGCTGCAGCGTCAGCATGTCCAATTGTAAGTTTTACTCCACCTAAAAGCAATCCAAGAAGCTCTACATTTATAGCATCTCCAGATACGCTAGCAGATGTCCCATCTGCAGCTATATTTATTACAGGATTACCTATAGATATGTTCAGTACTCCCGGAAGTTCAACAGAAAGTTTTGCTGTTAATTCACTTAGAATACTCTTACCGTTAAGCAGTATATCAGCTACTGACCATTTGAAATTAGCGCTAGCTCCACCAGGTTGTCCATTTGCAGTTGCTGTTGCAGTTACTTGTAATGCTTTAATCTGCAATACCCCTCCTAAAAGGGTTATATCTGCTACACCATTTCCTGATGTGCTTGTTACCGCAGTAACATTTGCATTTGATGTTACACTAGTACTTGAATTTATTAAACCTAAATTCAGAACTGGAAGCAAGTTAAGCAGATTCAGATCAACTGATGCTACACTACTTCCCCCATTTGCTGCTGGAGGATGAGTACTTGAATTAGCAGTAGCATTTAAAAGGCCTATTTTAAGCCCTAAAACTTGCAGTAGAGCTGGTAAATTCGATGGAAGAATACCTCCATTTACAGTACCCTGATCTCCTGTTGAATTCACATCTAAAAGGCCAGATAATAAACTGCCGTTAAGAAGTTTAATTTCTAAAGGTGTGTCCGCACTACTTGCGTAAGGCGAAGCTGTACTATTCACCCAAGAACTTGATTTTCCGGCGTAAAGATCCAATAAAACTTGTGGAAGCACGCCTACATTTAATACATAACTTGAAGCATTACCACTGTATGCAGGTAATTTATATAGTGTAAAATTTGCAGTGCCATA
>JAEYQZ010000274.1 GCA_023409695.1 Methanobacteriota archaeon
TAATCAGAATCTACAGTTTTTGCTTCTAAAATATCTTCTAAGATTTTTATATAGTCAGTACATCTTTTCCCTTTGATTCCCTGAATGTCCGCCTGTATGGTACCATCAGGAAATATCTTGATTTCTACTTTTTTACTCATTCTCTTTCTTCCCGTATATTCAATGTAAGGACTATAGAATTATCTTCTTGAACTGTCTCTGACTCTAATTCCATGTTATGCTCTTGTATGTTCTCAAGTACTTTATAATAAACCTGTTCCTGTACAAGTTTAGTATATTCACTATAAATTTCAGAAACCATTTCTTCAGCATGTTCATGGGTGATGTTTCCCCTGAAAACAGCTTCAAAAATATGATGGTCATTGAGCTTGAAAATCAATTCATATTCTTCCAGATCAATATCAATATAATTTTGTTCTAAAAATGGTTTATGACCAAAAACCTCAAGTGCCTTTTTAAGTAGCTCATAATCCTTCATTTTTGTTTCATAGATTATAACATTAGCATTTGATTCTTTTTTTGAAAATATATCTATTGTAACACCTGTACTTCCTACTGCCGCAATCACAATCGGAATTAATAACATTTCTACGCTCATATCAACACCTTTTAGAAATCAACTGCCCTTCCACCACGTGTAGAACCTATATCCTCATCAATACCATATTTTTCTTCATCTTCCGTAAATTCCGAAGTTGAACTTTCGTAGTCTGCCCTATCTTCATTTGAAGTAGCAGCTACTGCCCTTAAATTAGCCCAATCACGTAAAAATCTAATTTGCTCGGCCTGTGTAACTGAAAGTGGTACAGTTCCTTTTATAGCTTTTTCCAGATCATCAAACTTAATGCTGCGCGATTCAGAAAACGCCTCAAATAAGGCAGATATCACTACCTGTTCTATTTCCGCGCCAACGTACCCTTCAGTCATATCTGAAAGCTCCCTCAAAATATCTTCAGTTATTTTGAATTCACCAATTACCTCTGGATTTAACAACCTTTTTTGAAGGTGAATTCTAAAAATATCCACCCTTTCTCTATGGGTGGGTATATCAACAAAAAATATCTCATCAAAACGTCCTTTTCTTAAAAATTCAGGCGGTAAGCTGCCAATATTATTAGCCGTCGCCGCAACAAATACGGGTTTAGTTTTTTCCTGCATCCATGTTAGAAAAGTTCCAAAAACTCTACTAGATGTTCCAGAATCACCATCAGAATCGTTGAATCCTTTTTCTATTTCATCTATCCATAGTATAGATGGAGAAGTTGCTTCAGCAATTTTAAGCGCTTTACGCATATTTTCCTCACTGCTTCCAACTATTCCACTGAAAACTTTGCCTATATCCAGACGAAGCAGAGGTAACTGCCATATAGAGCTTATAGCCTTTACAATTAAACTTTTACCACATCCTGGAACTCCAGTTATAAGCAGACCATTAGGAGATGAAATTCCATATAATTTCGCAGAATCCATCCACGACTTATTACGCTTCTCCAACCAGTTTTTGATGTTTCCAAGACCACCTACATCTTTCATATCCAAATCGCTCTGTATAACTTCCAAAATTTCAGTTTTTTTAATGATCTGGCTCTTTTCTTCTAAAATAAGGTCTAATTTATTGATATCAAAGTTGCCCTCTTCAACCATGGCTCTTGCAAAGGCATTTTCAGCCTCCTGAATGGTTAGTCCTACAGCGGCCTTAGAAATACGTTCTTTTTCTTCCTCATTAAGATCTATATTTATTCTACCACTTTCTTTGTTGACTGCAATCATATCTTCAAGCAGCTTGATTAACTCCTCAAATGAGGGCAAATCGAATTCAACTATACTTATATCCTTCTGTAAATCTAGAGGAATATCTAAAGAAGGTGAAACAAAGATAATATTTTTAGGATTAGGTGATCTTTTAAGTACAGAAGATACGTCCCTTATTTTTCTAATAACCTGAAAATTAGGGCTGGAAGACCCACTGCCAAAATAAGAATGTAAATCAAACATCAAAAAAATGGCGGGTTCTTTATATTTTTCAATAAACTCCAAAGCTTTCAAAGGATCATTTGTACCAGAAATAGTTTTTATTGTATCCTGTTCAATATTTGCAAGTCCGGTAGTAATTTTCCATGTGAAAACATTCCGTTTTGTTTTGATTAAACTTGCATTTCTTGCAGTATCAGTAATTATCGTTAATAAACGATCTTCTTCCCACGAAGGTATAAACAAACATGGAAATCTTGCTTTTAAAAGATTAGAAATGGTTTTTTGAAATTTCAACACTGCTTCCATTGTAGGCCCTCATATTCTCATGTGACATTAATCTCATTAACTGACCTTTTATGAATATAGATTATTCATTAGTCTTAATAATTAATCAATGGAACAATGTATAAAATTATCGAAAAATAAGTTTGAATTTTATATTATCAATCTGTTTAAAAATTAAAAAAAATAGTTTATAAAAAATTATAAACCAAACGACTTTTTAAGGAGATCTACATTTACATATCCCTCTCTGAAGAGTTCACCAGTTCTTAAATCGTTTATGACCACTTCAGCAGGTGCAAACATTCCTTTGTCGATTTTGTAGAAGTCGTATTCAGCTTCTTTAAATACGTCATAGAATGGTTTACCATATCCTGCAGATGCTGATGATGGGAGATTTTCAGCTAAAGCTTTTAAATCGTCACCTTCTTCTGACTGGACGTAGTAGTATGTCCTACCACCGAATAAAACAGCGTCGTTTGTTTTACCCATTGCTTTAAGGCCGTCTGGGTCAACAGGGGCTATTGGGGCGATTACTGCAGCAAATTTAACTTTTGTAACATCGAAGTCTAAAGCTTCCATAATTTTGTAGG
>JAEYQZ010000279.1 GCA_023409695.1 Methanobacteriota archaeon
TAGGTATTTTGATATCTATTTATATGATGACGCAGTGCAATCTAAACCAGATAATAGCAGGTGCAATTTTTATAGCCATTGGAATTCCTATATACTGGAAATATTCACCAAAAGAAGAAATCAGATCAGTTATCAAAGAAATAACCTCAAGAGAAGTCTTTTTAAGGAAATGGATTCGAGCTCGAGAAGTTTTCTTAGGATACTTACTAAGAAGACTAGCTTATCTTTTAAGAAGAGTGCTTGATTGAATCAACTTAAGTTTAAAAAAGTAAATAATGAGTTAAATTATTTTCTTATATTTTAAAAGAGCTATCATTTGATTGTAAGACTTTGTAACGCTTCCTGATTTCACAGTGCCGTGAGGAGACACTACTTCACATGTCACTGCCGGAATTCCTGCCAGATTAGTAGTATCTTCCAGCGCTCCACAATATTCTACGCCAGATAAATTATATGTAAGCGTTGCTGACCCTGTCCTCTTGCTAATGTATTTAGCAATAATATAACTTTTGTATGTAGGATGTTTTGAAGAAAAAACAGCCATTTTACCAGGATCACCGCCAGGTTTAGTAGAATGGAAATCTCCAAGTACACTGACATTAAGCCGTTTAGCCAGGTTCAATATTTTATTTGTAGGTGTTCCAGCAACATTAGCTACTCTATTCAGGTTTTTGCCTTTCCAGTATCGAACATCTTTAGCTGTATTGGAAGGAACAACAAATGGCACTATATAAACTGTTCCCTTAATTGACCTGCTTTTTAAGTAATTTGCAAGTTTCAAAGCAGCTATTTGGCTTGGCAGCTCATTTCCATGAACACCTGCAACGATCATCACTTTTGGACCGCTTCCATTACCAATCCTAATTATTGGAGTACCTTTTTTTGATAAAGCTATTATTTGACTGGTTAATTGACTTTTAAGAATGTTCTTTTTTATATAGTAATTCTTTGTAACAGTTCCACCAGTTCCTCTAATAATAACGCTCATCTTAACTGTTGATGTTGATTGGGCTGCTTGAACAGAAGGGTAGCTGGTTAAATTTCCTGAAGGATTATCTGCTTTAGTTACATTTATTCCACTTGCACCAATCAATGCAGTAGTACAAAGGACTAATAAAATCGCGATTATTTGTTTTTGTTTAATTATAACACCTCTATGCACTAATTATCATGAGGTAGGTTGTTAATTATTATCAGTATCTGCTAATGTATAAATTTTTTTATAAATTATGATATAATCAACCATCTTTCTATTTAAAATTAGTTTAAGATAAATTAAAAATATAAAAAAACACAATTATATGTTTAATTTTTATTTAAATCATATTATTAAAATAAACACTATTTAGAACAAGATCCACAGCCATAACATCCGAAAGCTTCGCACCAAGGAGTTATATTCTTATTTAATGCTTTTTGATATTCTTGTTTTAAAAATTCAGGATTAACGCCGGCATTTATATTTTGCCACGGTAATTCA
Organism: Methanobacteriota archaeon; assembly: GCA_023409695.1. GTDB lineage: Archaea > Methanobacteriota > Methanobacteria > Methanobacteriales > Methanobacteriaceae > Methanobacterium_D. Next base: position 1,481 of record JAEYQZ010000279.1, read on the forward strand.
TCTTCTAAATTCAATTTGATATTTATATTCTCCCAATCCTTAAATTTTAGCTTTTTCTTATATGTTCTTTCAATCATATTTCCCATATTTGCATCGCCTACAGACAATATATGCTGTATAAAAGCTCCTTTTAAATCTTCAACCTTTAAAGAAACATTTTTAAGATTTTCATTTAAATAATCGAATTTGGTACTCAAATCATGGAAATTGAAGCTTTCCCATTGAAATGGAGTATGTGGTTTGGGAATAAATGGATTTATACTTATCCTAACTGCATTTTTCCTTTTACTCATTTTACGTATATCTTTTATAAACTCAACCATCTCACGTACATCTTCCATAGTTTCAGTGGGTAAACCAGTTAAAAAGTAAAGTTTAACATTCATATTCCTCTTAAATGCTCTTTTTACAACATTGTAAATAGCTTGATCAAGTATAGGCTTATTTAAAACTTTTCTAAGTCCCCATGTAGACTCGGGAGCTATTGTTATGGTCTTAAGTCCGCTTCTCTGTAAAATGTCTATTAAATTATCAGTGAGTGATTCTATCCTCATGGAGGGACTTGTGACTTTAAATCCCATCTCAAGCAGGCCTTCACAGAGTTCTTCTAATTTAGAATATCCTGAAACATCTGCACCTATAAGTGCTACTTTATCAAATCCTGTAGCTTTCTTACCTTTCTCAGCTATTTTAAAAAGCTTTTTAAGAGATGTCTCCCTCCGAGGCCTATAAAGACAGCCGGCCATACAAAATCTACAGCCCCTTGTACATCCCCTTGATACTCCAAGGAGAAATGCATTTCCAAATGCAGGTACAAATTTTTTATCATCGGTTTGAGAAACAATTTGCCTTACTGGATGACATGCATCATCCATATTTTCTACAATGGCAATTTTTACAGGATTATCCGGTACATAAACCCCTTTTATATCTAAAAACGCATCTATTTCTTTTCTTGGATCATCAAGTTCCATATAAAGATCTAATACTTCATCTAAAATAACCTCTGCTTCCCCTATAATAAAAAGATCAATAAATTTGCTCATTGGAAGGGGATTTGAACTTGCACATGGTCCGCCTGCAATTATAAAAGGATCATCTTTAGTTCTATTTTCTTTACGGGCTTCAATTCCAGCATTATCCAGCATTTTAAGTACATTGAAGTAATCCTGTTCGTATTGAAGTGAAAAGCTGACAATATCAAAATCAGCGAGTTTTGTATTTGATTCTAAACTTTCAACATATGGATAGACTACCCTTTCACAGTAAACATCTTCTCTTGAATTTAGGAAGTCATATATAATATGAAAACCAAGTGAGGACATTGCAGCCTTATATAAATTAGGGTAACACGACGCAAATCTTAAGTCCACTTTTCTTGGATTCTTTATTACCACGTTCTGTTCCATCAGCATAATTTATAATTTAACTTAAAGCATAATAACAATATCTAACAATCTCAAAAAAAATAAAATTTTTTGTGATTTATAAAATTCAAAACATAAAATTTGGAATTTTTCAACTAGATTTTAGATATTTATCTAGATAAAATAGTTATTTAAGCCACATGTTTAAAAATAAAAAGGTAGAATGAATGAAATACGAAATAGTAGCCGTAGGGGGCACGTTTGATCATTTTCACAGGGGCCATGAGAAATTACTCAATAAAGCGTTTGAGATTGGCAATTATATAATGGTAGGAGTTACATCCAACGAATTTGGAGGGAGAAAAGGCAATATTGAACCCTGTTCAAAAAGGATGTCCGAATTAGAGGAATTTTTGCAGAAATTCGATTCAAGATATACTGTCAAAAGACTGGAAGAACCATATGGTCCAACCGTCCATGATCCCCAAATAGATGCAATAGTTGTTAGTAGAGAAACAGAGCCTGTTGCACATAAAATCAACGAAATACGGCAGGAAAAAGGGATAAAATCCCTTGAGATTTTTGTTATTGATTGGGTACTTGCAGAAGACGGAAAACCCATTTCTTCAACCAGAATAAGAAAAGGCGAAATAGATAGAAATGGCAAAGTTCTAAATAGGATCTCTTAAATTCTATATTCTAGTTTTAAAGGTTGATAATATGAAAGTTGCAGTCGGATCCAGGAATCCTGTAAAGGTCAACGCTACAAAAAATATCCTTGATAAAATCTACGGTGAAATTGAAGTTGTATCAATTGATGCTGATTCAGGAGTGCCAGATCAACCATTTGGTATAGATCAAACCATTGAAGGGGCCATTAATAGAGCTAAAAATGCTTATTCTGATGAATTTGACATAAGTGTTGGAATAGAATCTGGATTGATGGAAACACCCAATTCTTTAACTGGTTACATTGATTTACAGTGGTGTGCTGTTTTTGATGGGAATAAAATAACATTAGGGGTAAGCTCGGGGTTTGAATATCCCCCATCTGTCATTGAAGAAGTTTTAAATGGCAAAGAAGTGGGAGATGTTATGGATAAAGTAACCGGCGTGACTAACCTTGGACAGAAAACAGGGGCAGTTAGTCATCTTTCAAAAGGAATACTTGACAGGACTGAAAATACTGAGCAGTGCGTTTTAACAGCTATGATTCCAAGGATGAATGAAAAGTTATATTTAATTTAGCATAAGATCAATAATTTACAAAGAGATTATAATTAGGGTTTACTATGGACAATTTATCTAAATCAAGAAATATCTGGAAACAGTACAACAGCTACATCTTACTAGCTATTTTAACAATAATTGTAGGTGTAATCGCCTATTATCGTGTGCTGATTCAGTTTGATATAGGGGCATTATCAGATAGCTGTGATTTTCTTTCGGATGCCCTAGTATTTGCTGGTCAGAATATGAGTTATTTTGATCCGTCAAGACCCCCATTTTTTCCATTCTTGATTTCTCTAATTTTTAGAACAGGATATATATCCACAAATACCATTTTCGTTTTAGATGGTTTAATGTACCTTTTTGGAGTTATTGGATTGTTTTTCCTGTTTAAACTGCGTTTTAATTATCTTCAAAGCTTTTTAGGTGCGCTATTATTTGCCACATTTTCAGAAGTTATTACTTATGTGAGTACCGGATTTTCAGATATTACAAGTGTCTCCATCACAATCTGGACTATTTATTTCCTGATTTTAGCTGTTAAAAGAGATTCAAAGTTCTTTTATTTAGTATTTCCCTTTGCTATGCTGGCTTTTTTAACCAGGTATAATAGTGCACTCATTATTTTCCCTATTTTCCTTTATATTTTGATAAATAGACACGAAATTAAAAACATTAAACATTTATTTGCAGGAATACTCGCATCCTTTCTGTTTATAATTCCAGTTTTTATTTTCTTCTTTGAAAAATTTGGTAATATGTTCTATCCATTCCTATCAGTTTTTGGAACAACTTCAACCCCAAGTTTAACCGAAAGTGCTGCGTATAACTCTAATTTATTCTTTTTCATCGATAAATTTCCTTCATTTATAGGTTTAGAAGGATTTATTGCCGCATTCATTATTCTGGCAGGAATTTTTGTATATGGGTTCATAAAATTTAAAAAAAGCTCTAAAGACCAGAAAAAACTATTTAATATACCTAAGATTGAAAAGAATAGTACAAAGTTAAAATTAACATTATTTGCAGTTTTATTTTTGATCTTTGTATGCAGTTTTAGTCAGATTTCGCCGTATGCTAGTGACATCCTGTTCTTTATTTTAGGTTACTTATTCTATGATCTTACAAAAAACCTCAATGTAAAGGATATGGACATGCATTTACTCTTTTTCGCATGGTTTATGGCGTTTTTCATATTCCATAGTGTTTATTCAATTAAAGATAACCGTTATTTCATTATAATGGCCCCTCCAGTTGCATACTTTTTAATATTTGGTTTAACTGAAGTTTCAAACAGATTAAAATTCAAAATTAAAGGACATAACGCCACATTCCCCATAATTGTTATAATTCTAACAGGGGTTATTCTTTTGTCCACTGCTTCTCAGTTACCAGGTATAAAACAGGCCAATGAATATGACAAAATAACTAATGAAAATATTGTTTTAGCCTGCCAGTGGCTTATAAATTATGATCCTAATTACAAAGATAAGGTACTCTATTCTGATTTATGGCCGTATTTCAGCTGGTATTTAAAAACCAACGTGAAAATGATGCCTGTATTTATGAATGGTCAAAGTTACTCATGCGGAGTGAAGAAATTTAATTTAACTCCACAGGATAACCATGCATACAACCAGGAGTTGAATAATAATAATGCAGATTATTACTTCTGTTTCAGACAAGGTCTAAATTTAACTTATTACAAACCAATTAAACAATTTGGAAATTTGATTATTTACAAAAGAGTTTAGATTCATATGAAAATAGGCGTTATAACATCAGCATACCCCGAATTTGAGGATGATCCCCACGGAATCTTTGTACATCGGCTGATGAAAGAAATAAGCAAACAAGGGCATGAAGTACATATTTTAGCCCCATATGCAGGTGAGAAAACTAAATATATATTGGAAGGCGTACATGTGGAAAGGTTCCACTATTTTTACCCAAAAAAATTTCAGAAATTATGCGGAAGATCTGGAATGATAGATAATGTTAAAGAGGGAGTTCTTGTGAAATTTCAAGTTTTATCATTCCTTTTCTTTAATATGTTTCATTCACTTAGAAAATTTAAAGATATGGATTTAATCCATGTGCATTGGTTAATTCCCAATGGTTTAGGGGCTTTATTTGCTAAAAAGATTTATAAAACTCCATATATAAGTACTATATATGGGGAGGAAGTTTATCTGTCCAAACGTTACAAATTAGAATTTTCACTAAGAAATTTTGTTAATAATTCCAGCAAATCAATTGCAATCAGCAAAGCTACATTAAATAGTTGCATTGATATCGGGCTTAAAAAAGAAGAACTAGAAATAATACCCTTTGGGGTTGATACTGATTTTTACAGGCCTTTAAAAATTTTAAAAAATGAAAATATATTTCAAATACTGGCAGTTGGATATTTAATAGAAAGAAAAGGTTTTGAATATCTTATTAAGGCTACAAAAGAAGTATTAAAAGAACACGATAATGTCCAGTTAACCATAGTCGGTTCAGGCCCTCTTGAAGAAAAGCTTAAAAATATTATAAAAGAATTAAAATTAGAATCTAATGCTAAAATCATGCAAAATGTTTCTGATGATGAATTACTGCAGTTGTACAATTCATCTGACCTTTTTGTGCTTCCTTCCATTGTGGATTCTCAGGGAAATACCGAAGGCCTTGGAGTGGTTTTACTTGAGGCAATGGCTTGCGGATTACCTGTTGTTGGGTCTAATATTGGAGGAATTCCAGATATCATTCAAGATAATGAAACTGGATTACTTGTGCCTGAAAAAGATATCACCGGACTTTCTAATACTATTTTAAATCTAATTGAAAATGAAGATTTAAGAAAGAAGCTTGCAGTTAATGGTCATAATAGAGTTAAAGAGAAATTTAGCTGGGAAAAGATTGCAGAGAGTTATATAAATGTCTATGAATTAAATAATAAATAACTAAAATAATATATAATGTATACTTAATTTAAAAATTAAACAACAACGTGACTTGCCAATCCAGATTATATACAATCATTATTCATAATTAATTGTAAATAAGAAGTTATTTATATCAAACATAGAATAATATTATTTTATCAATGTTAAAAAATAAAAATATGAAGTTTTATCAATTAATATACCTGGAGAATCTTTTTGAGCGAATACAAAGCTTTTGTATATAGGATAGGCTTACTAGGAATAACAAACATTCTTGTAGTTTTAAGCACATTTATACTAGTTCCACTTTTAACAAAAAGTTTTGGTGCTATTGGTTATGGAATATGGATTCAAGTATACGTTACAGTAACATTAATACCAAATATAGCCACTTTGGGATTACCCTACGCCATGGTTAGATTTTTATCATCTAAAGAAAAAAAAATTGAAATACAGGAAACATTTTACTCAATTGCAGTTATATCATTAGTGGGAAGTTTAGTTCTATCTGGCTTGTTATTTTTACTATCTGAACCTATTGCAATAGGCTTATTTAATGGAGATACTAACATAGCAAGAACAATGGCAATAATAGTATTCTTTGCATGCCCAAATGTGTTGTTACTAAACTATTTTAGAACATTTCAACAGATGAAACGATACTCTATATTTTTATTAATTCAAACATATTTAGTAGTCTTTTTAATTATTTATTTTGTTTCATTAGGTCAAGGAATATTCAGCGCATTAATAGGACTTTTAATAACGCATATACTTCTATTTTTAATCATGATTTCACTTATAATATATGAAATTGGTTTTAAAATACCTAAATTTTATAATATTAAGGAATATCTATCTTTTGGTATACCTACCATGCCTAGTAACTTGTCTTATTGGATTGTAGAATCAAGTGATCGGTATATTATCGGAATATTATTAGGCGCAACATTTGTCGGATATTATTCTCCAGCTTATACTTTAGGAAATGCTATTTTAACTTTTTTAGCCCCAATTTCCATTCTTTTACCTTCTGTTCTTCCAAAATATTATGATAATGGAGATTTACTAAAATTAAGTGTTTTTATTAGATATTCACTAAAATATTTCCTTTTAGTTTCAATACCTTCAATATTTATTTTATCTATTTTATCCAAGCCTATCTTAATGATATTAAGTACACCTGAAATAGCTTTGAATGGATATTTAGTAACCCCATTTGTATTATTAAGTGCTTTACTATTTGGAATTTATGGGATCCTTAGTAACATAATAATATTAAAGAAAAAAACACACATTATAGGTATTATATGGATTATTGCTGCCATTTTAAACTTGAGTCTTAATATCATTTTAGTTCCCTATTTTGGAATTATCGCTGCAGCGGTAGTAACACTGTTAGCGTATACATTGGCATTTGGCATTACCCTCTTTTATTCATTAAAATTTTTCAAATTTGAATTTGACTTGAAATTTATCCTAAAAAGTATATTTGCTTCCATTGTAATCTCTTTAATTATTGTCATAACTAATCCCCATGAAATTTTTAGTATTTTAATTATAATAGGGATATGTGCTGCTGTATACATAGCATTGATAATAATTTTAAAAGGAATAAGTAAAGAAGAATTCAAATTCTTAAAGGGACTATTAAAATCAGATATTAAATAGAAACAATGATTAAATTATATCAGTTACTAACTCCAAAAATTTAGTTCCAATATCTGGATTTGGAATTTCCACATATTTCTCATTTACTTTCCAGGTATAAAACTGTGACTCCTTCTTCTTTTGCGACAAATTTTTAAGAAAATCTGCTACTTCTTTTAAATTATAAAACGTTGGACAAATACCTAATTCTTCAAAGTCATCAGAAAGTACAGAGTAATTTTTGAGCTGTATACATATTTTAGAGAGTAATGCTGCTTCTACAAGAGAAGTAGAGTTAAAAGAAATGAAAACATTTCCATATTTAAGTGATCTTAATAAGGTTTCTCTTTTAGGAGTGAATTTTATATTAGGTAATTTTGCTTTTAAAAAGCCTAAATTTTCTTGAGGATGAGCCCTATATCTAAAATCAAAACCTAAATTATTACATAATCTATTTAAATCTTTTATAGTCTCTATCTTAATATCTAAAATCCCTCCATCATAATCTTCAAAATTTTGTCCCAGATAATAAACAATCTTTTTTTCATTTTCCTTTAAATTATAATCAATTTTCAATTCATAGGGATATCCCAATACTTTAATCTTATCTTTTTCTTTTATTCCTCGATTCACATATAGTTCTTTAAAATATTCACCCCATACAAACACATAATCAACATATTTCCCGGAAGGAATTATTGAATTAGACTGATAAATTCCATCTTGAATTGCTATTGTGGGAATTCCCAATTCTTTACTTACTAAAACTAATGCTCTGCTTGCAGGTAAATGATCATCATTTAAAACTACTACATCAGGATTTAGATATTTAAGAATGTTTTTAAGTTCATCTAAACTTTTATTGAGATAGTCTTCATTGTTTTTTATTAATCCAAGATATAAGTTCAAATAAACATTATCAAAAATAGGAAAATACATGGTCCTTCTAGATAAAAAGTCCCATAATACACTTTTTTTTAATCCAAGTATTATAGCATTTTTCTTAGATGCTTTTTCAATTATAGAATCATATCTAATAAGCCCATATTGGAATAATATTCTTTTTTCTCCTTTTTTAATTGCTATTGGAGAAAAAATTGAATAATTAATTCTAAAGCATTTTAGGACAAATTTTATTAATGGATTTTTAAAAATTCTTGTACGGCGTTTTAAATAACTTAGAATAGTATCTGACAAATTAGGCCCTGATTTTTTAAATTTTTCAGTAACCTCCTCAAATAAAACCCATCTTAAATCAGATCCACGTTTTGTCATATAATATCATCTAAATTTTATTTTATATTTCATTACTTATTTTCTAAACCTTTAATTAATCCTTTATAATAAGCCCAAAATAAGTTCTGATTTTTATAATAAATACTAAGAACAATCGGGAAAATTATAGCTCCAACAGCCTGATAAGCCAAAAAAAACGCGTAATCACTCTTTTTAGCCCATTTTTTCATAAATAGCCATCGATTCCTAGTAATATAATACAAACCAATTGGCTTACTTAACCCGCCGCCAGATTTAGATACCTTATGCCAGATTTTTGCTTCAGGAGCATAAATACTTTTATATCCCTCTTTAGATGCTC
>JAEYQZ010000036.1 GCA_023409695.1 Methanobacteriota archaeon
GCTTACCATAATCTATAAACTGCATTGTAACTTTTAAGGGACTTTCACCTATATTACAGCAAATTACGACCTCTCCTTCTTCTGATTCATAAGCATAATTTACAATATTTACATATGCTTCTTCAATTGAAAGTTCCAGCTGCAGTCTTGCTTTCATAACGTAATCTACAGAGTCCAGCTGGTCACCTAAAAAATCCATCACTTTCTGCAGGTTTTCTATTTTTGCAGGTACTGTTAGTTTATTCATAAATACCCATCTTTTTTGTAATTACATCAAATACAACATTATATAAATTTGCAGCTTATTTCATTCCTTCATTAATGGTTAAAATACTTGAAAATCCAGTAGCTTCAAAAATTTCCATAATTAAATCGTTTACGTTTTCAATTGCCATAGTTCCCTGTTTATTCATTATTTTTTGAGTTGAAAGGACCACACGGAGTCCTGCACTTGAGATATATTTTAAGTCTTCAAAATCTAGGACCAGATCTGTCACATCTGGAAGATCTTTTTTTAATTCTTCCTCTAATTCTGGTGCTGTGTTGGTGTCTAACCTACCATTTAATTTAATTGTCAACTTATCTTCTTCTAATATTTTATCTATGTCCATGATTTATTCCACCTGTAATTTAATTAATCAATCCTATCTCTTTATTGTAATAACTGTACTGTTTAAACCTATAAGTCTCGCATAACTTATATCATCTGCGATCTTTTGCAGCACCTCAATATTTTCAAATGAGTCTTTTTCTTCACAGGTATAAGTTGAAGGGTTAAATTCTTTTCCAGGGTCTTTAAAAGCGATTGTTATCTCATTCTCTTCTATTTTCGATAAGATATCAATGCATTCTATTTCATTGTTGTTGAATTTTATTGTATTGACCGCCATTTCCTCAACTGCCATGCCTATACGCAGTGCTACTTTTTCATCTACTCCCTGCTCTTTTGTAAAATCAATTAATTTCTGAGATAGTCCAACTACATCTTCAACTGAACTGTGTATAGTTACATCCAGTACGGGGGTATCCTTGTAATTCCCTAATAAGAAAAATCCTGAAAATTTTCCCCCTGAACGTTCAGATGTTATCTTAGTTGCAAAGTATATCATCAGGATTGTACCTATTTCCGCTATCACTAATGATATCCATATTCCATCAACTCCCATAATTCCCGAGAGGACATATGCACATACCACAGGAATTAAAAGGCCTTCTGTTATTGAAATAGCAAATGATAGTTTTTTACGCTGTATCGCCTGAGTGTAAAACATCATTAAAAATGTTATACCAGTACCTATAATACTGAATGAAAGTATCCGAAGAGCATTGATTCCCACAGCCATATCCGCAGGATCATTTACACCAAACAGGTTTAAGAGTAGAGATGGGAATGCCAGGAATAATATTGTGAATGCAGTACCTGATGCTAGAACTATCTTTAAGGACCTTTCAATGGTGAATTTTACTCCAGAATAATCCTTTTCCTGGTAATATATAGAAGCTATAGGGGACATCGATTGAGCGGTTCCTATTAAAAAGATATATACCATGAACATGCTGTTGTAATAAACTGAAAAAGCTGTTAACCCCTGTTTACCTGCAACTAACGCTATGAATGTATTGATTAAGAACAGCTTTATAGTCAAAAACAGCTGCCCCGATGCTGATGGAAACCCTGAGGTTATAATATCATAAATTAAGGATAATTTACATTTTGCCAGAGATATGAAGCGCATTGTCCTATCTTTAGCAAAGAAATACTGCATTATGAATACAGTTCCAACTGCGTATCCTGATATTGTAGCAAGAGCTGCTCCACCTATATCCATACCAAAGCCTAAGATAAAAACCAGATCCAGTATAAGGTTCACCACATTTGAAATCAGAAGCGCATAAAAGGATAGCCGAGGTTTACCATCTGCCCGTATAAAGTAGGCAATTCCCATTAAAACGAATAAGAAGGGTGATCCCAGGAAGTATACACCTAAAAATTTCTTAACCAGTACTGCAAGTGCGGGATTAGTGGTGAGTGTGGCAACGATATTATCGAGAAAGATTATCCCAAATGCAGAGAACAAAATTCCAATAACCGCCAGCAAGGCCATTGAAAGAGTAAAATACATATCTGCCTTTTCTTCGTTTCGCTCTGCCTTTGAAACTGATACAAGCAGAGAACCCCCCAATCCAACCATCCAGTAGATCAGGTTAATAAATGTGATTATGGGGGCAATTAGGGCCATAGCTGAAATATTAATAGGTCCCAAAGTGTTACCTACAATTAAAGTATCTATGAACGTGCTTGTGTTAATTGCCATAGACATAAGCAGGGTAGGCAAGAAAAATTCTTTAAACTTATCAGATATCAAATTGTAGTTTCTTTCGTACATTATAGGTCCTCAGAGAAATTATGTTATTAAGCTTTAAGTTTAACCCCTTTTGGTTCGTAATCAAAGAAATCCATCTCTTTAAGGTATTCTATAAACATCGCGATGTATTCATCACTTATTAAAGGCCATTTGTACCCTAAACGGTACATTATCTGTATCGTATAATCATTTATAACCGGTACCAGAGCGCGACCTTTGCCTTTACCCATACCCATAGCAGTGACAAGCCCTGAAATTGCTTCTTCTCTTGATTCATCTTCCATAGCCTGTGCAAAAGCAGCTTTAAATTCCTCTTCTTCTGCACCGGAAACGTTTAGTCCAAGTGAATTCATGATTTCTATAATATCTGCAATGTATATTTTATGATTATTATAAGCATGGAACACGACACACTCTTTAGGAGCTCTTGACAGGACTAAAATTGCCCTTGCAACACTATCTATCGGTGTGAGTTCAGTTTCTCCACCTAAAGCAGAGTAAGGTATTTTCTCAATTGCGCCATATGCTTTTAATCGGTTTATGAACCCGTTGGTCTCGAAGTTAATCTGGAATTCACTGTCAGAGTGCCTTGCCATCAAGTTACCAACACGCATGATCTTACCTTTGAGCCCTTTTGTAACTGCTTCCAGTACAACACGCTCAGCTATGAATTTACTGCTGAGGTACTTATTATCCAGGGATTGGCCAATATACAACGTTTGTTCGTCAAATATGGTGTCTAAAGGAGGGATATTATTTACACTTTCTCCGGCAACACTGGTTGTTGAAACCTGCACATATTTACATCCTTTTTCCAGGCAAAATTCAACTCCATTAACAACTCCACCTATGTTGATGTCTTCAATTTGAGTTCCTGAAGCAAAATGCTTCACGTTTGCGGCACAATTTACCACAGTATCTACTGGAAGTTCTAAAGATTTTTCAAAGTCAGATTTATTTGTAATATCCCCCTCAATTATATGGATCCTTGAACCAAATAGATCCTCATAACTTTCACTGAAATAATAGAATAAAAGAGCTTTTAAACGTTCTTCGGCACTTGTACGTCTACCTTTCCTGAGCAAACAGTAAATAGATCCTTCTTCATTTTCTAAGAAATCACGTAGAACATGTATTCCTAAAAATCCAGTGGCACCTGTAAGTAAAACATTTCCTAACTCTTCTTTTTCCCCATTTACAAAATTACGGGTGGTATTTTCACTTAAAACCCCATTAATAGCATCATACGAATATTCAGTTATCTCTTTTACAGATTCACTTACAGATCCTTCTGCTCCAGTTATGAAATTAGCCAGTTCCCGAGGAGTTGGGTGCGCAAATACATCACCATACTTTATTTCATATCCCTGATTCATGGCTTCAATGGTAATTTTAGTCACCAGAAGAGATGTACCCCCTAATTCAAAGAAATCGTCAGTTGCACCTATTTGAGGCATGCCCAGTATATCTGCAAATGTTTCTGCAAAGAATTTTTCCATATCGTTTTCAGGTGCAGCATACTCTCTTTCAGACAGGACAGGTTCTGGAAGTGATTTTAGATCAGTTTTTCCGTTAAGGGTTTGGGGTAGTTCATCAAGCTGCATAAACACTGTTGGAACCATATACTTGGTTAATTTCTTCTTTAATTCATCTTTTAAATTATCGCTGTCAATTTCACAGTCAGCTGAGAAGTAGGCGCATAAATGGTCGTTAGAATGGACTTTTTTAACCACTACGGCTACAGATTTAATCCCTTCATATTCCGAAATTGAATTTTCAATTTCGCCAATTTCAATCCGGAGACCTCGAAGTTTAATCTGGTTATCTAAACGACCTAAGATGGATACTTCCCCATTTTTCTCAAGTTTAGCAAAATCTCCAGATTTATAATAAGGCACTCCATCAATTTCAATGAACCTTTCACTGTTCAGCTCATCTCTATTCCAGTAGCCCCTTCCAACTCCTGCACCTCCAATGTATAACTCACCCACAACACCTCGAGGTAAAGGGTTACCGTCCATATCCATGATCTTTTCAACCACGTTGAAGAGGGGTTTACCTACATTGATATTCTCATCTGAAATGATTTTTACGTTGCATCCAACTGTAGTTTCAGTTGGACCGTACTGGTTAAGTATAGCTAAGTTATCATATTCTGAAAGGGCATTCCAGAGCTGTAAAGGAAATGCTTCTCCACCTATAATCATTGCCTTACAATGGCCCATTGCTTTTCGTATATCTTCAAGCTCCAAATACTGCAGCAGTCTAGAAGGAGTTGTGCCAAATAATTCTGCTTTAGTTTTCTCAAATAACTTGGCAAGCTCTAATGGATTCTTTGTCTGTTCATCGTTGGCCAATACAAAGGCCATTCCATGCGTAAGTGGAATAAAAGTTTCCTGTACAAATGGGTCGAAAGCTACCGTTATTATTGATAGAGAAATATTTACTCTGCTGATTATATCCTGAATAAACTGGTTATCTGGATGATTTGAAATGAGGTTGGTTATATTTTCATGCTTTAACATTACACCTTTAGGTTTTCCTGTCGAGCCAGAAGTATAAATTAGATAACACAGGTTTTCAGGAGTCAATTCAGGATCTGGATTTTCTTCGTTCTCTTCTAAAAGTAATTCATCCACATCCAGTGCATTAGGCAAGTTTTCTTTAGTTATAATATATTTTGCACTGCTGTCTTCCAGAACATGATTAATTCTTTCTTCAGGGTATTCGGGATCAACAGGGATGAAAGCACAACCCGCCTTCACAATACCAAGCATCGAAGCAGTTAAACGGCTGTCACGTTTTAGCATAAACATTATTCTGTCTTCAACATTAATTCCCCGCTTAATCAATGCGTTTGCTATACGATTGGCTTTTCTGTTTAACTCATCGTAAGTAAATTCACCGTCTTCAGCGATTAAAGCAATTTTATCCCTGCTTTGTTCTACCTGTTTTTCAAAGAGCTTATTGAGTAATTTTTCTTCCACAGGTTTTATCTTGAAGTCTTCACGGTCCTCTTCAGCTACAATTGAGATGTTCTTAA